>NZ_JAJEQU010000019.1:0-43816 GCF_020687575.1 Roseburia sp. CLA-AA-H209 | reverse complement strand
TCCTGTAAAGTAAAAAACGCTCCGCGAGGATGCACACTGCGGCGTATAAGGTAGATGTCGCAAGCGACCGCCGCAGGTGCGAGAATGTGCCAAGGCACATTCTTTGTTCTTTCTCACACTTTGGATTAGTGAGAAAAAAGAAAAAAAGGAGCAATTATTATGAATGAAGATTTTATGAAAGAAAAACCGATTTTACCACTGCTGACTACCATGGCACTTCCTATGGTTATCTCCATGCTGGTAAATTCTCTTTATAATATTATAGACAGTCTGTTTGTGGCTAAAATCAGTGAAGATGCCATGACTGCCCTTTCCCTGGTCTATCCGGTGCAGAATTTTATCAATGCTGTGGCAATTGGATTTGGTGTCGGAATTAATGCTTTAATTTCTTTTCACCTTGGTGCAAAAGAAGGGGAAAAAGCCAATATTGCTGCCACCCATGGATTCTTCTTTTCTATTTTGCATGGTGTCATTTTAACGATTGGAAGCATTGCCCTGATTCCTACGTTTTTAAGCCGCTTTACCACCGACAGCAATGTTCTTAAGTCAGGTGTAGAATATGCAAATATTGTATTTGTATTCAGTATCATTATTATGATGAATTTAACCTTTGAAAAGGTCTTTCAGTCTGTCGGCAGAATGAATGTCTCCATGATTGGACTGATGCTAGGCTGTATTGCCAATATCATTTTAGACCCGCTTTTGATTTTCGGAATTGGCTTCTTCCCGAAAATGGGAATGCGCGGAGCTGCCCTTGCCACCGGTATCGGACAGCTGCTGACTCTTATTTTTTATCTCTTTGCCTATTTTCTGCGCCCAATCAGTGTACGGATTAGTCGAAAATATCTTATCCGGGACAAACATCTTGATTTGAAATTATATGGTATCGGCATTCCTGCCATCTTAAATCTGGCTCTGCCGTCCTTACTGATCTCATTTTTAAACGGACTCCTTGCCGCATATGACCAGTGTTATGTGGTAGTCGTCGGAATCTATTACAAACTGCAGACCTTCCTCTACCTTCCTGCCAATGGAATTATCCAGGGGATGCGTCCGCTGGTGGGCTTCAATTACGGTGCCGGTGAAATCAAGCGTGTGAAGAAAATCTATCATCTTACCCTCTGTATGAACGGTGTCATTATGCTTCTTGGTATGATTATCTGCTTTACTGCATCACCTTACCTTATCGGAATGTTTACAGACAATGCCACCACAATTTCCGTGGGAAGCAATGCCCTTCGGATTATCTGCTGTGGTTTCCTGATTTCCACCGTATCCATTACTGCCTCCGGTGCTTTGGAAGGGCTTTCAAAGGGCGGACAGTCCTTAATTATTTCACTGCTCCGTTATATCCTTTTTATCATTCCGCTTGCATTTGTTCTCTGTAAAGCCTTTGGTCCACAGTGCGTATTCCATGCTTTCTGGATTACGGAAATTCTCACTGCCGCAATTGCAGCCCTGCTGATGAAATCAAGCCTCCGGCTTCCGGGCACACAGGCATAAAATACATTAGAGAAAGCTGCCAGCAAAATTTTGCTGACAGCTTTCTCTATGCTATTTCTTATTCATATATAATTGTTACGCCGGAAAATGATGCATCCAGATAAATCGTTGCCTGTGGCTGCTGCATCATCGCATTATCAAAATACACTTTCATGCTATCAAAGCCTATGGACAAAAGCAGTGCTGCGCCAAGTATCGGCCATGGTGTATGTCACTCATTATACACAAACACATTTTTCTGTAAATGCCTTTGGAATAAGTGGTAAGAAATACGAACCAAGTGGTAATTATTTCCGTTCTTTTTCTTCTTTCAGACGCTTCTCAATTGCTTCTACCACCGTACGAAGCACTTTAATTCTGGCATAATACTTGCAGTCTGCCTCTACTAAAATCCATGGTGCATAAGTGGTAGAGGTACGAATCAGCATTTCATCCACTGCCTTTTCGTAAGCATCCCATTTCTCACGGTTGCGCCAGTCCTCATCGGTAATCTTCCACTGCTTTGCCGGGTTTTCCATACGCTCCTTAAAACGACGCTCCTGCTCATCCTTATCAATGTGCATCCAGAATTTTAAAACAATGGTTCCATGATGCGCCAGCTGCTCTTCCATTTCGTTCATCTCATGGTAAGCACGCTTCCATTCCTCTTCCTGACAGAAGCCTTCGATTCTCTCAACCATAACGCGGCCATACCAGGAACGGTCAAATATTGCCACATGACCATCCTTTGGAAACTGTTTCCAGAAACGCCACAGATAATGATGTGTTTTTTCTGCATCATTGGGTGCTGCCACCGGATTTACCTGATACCCCCTTGGATCCAATGCCTGGGTCAGCCGTTTGATGGCTCCGCCTTTTCCACCGGCATCCCAGCCTTCAAATGCCAGCACCACCGGAATCCGGTATTTATAAAGTTCATTATGAAGCTCGGAAAGTCTTGCCTGAAGACGTGCAAGTTCTTTTTTGTACTCCTCTTTTTCCATCTTCTTTGAAAGGTCAACTCCAGCCAGTACGGAGCTCTTAAGTACCTGCTCCTTTTGTGATGCGGCTCCTGCTTCCTGCAAAGTATCCTTTTCCTGTTTTATTTCCTGCGCCTTTGTTTTCTCCTGCTCCCTCTTCTCCTGTTCGGCTTTCTTATCTGCGATTGCCTGCTCCAACACAGAAACTACGATTTCCGTCATCTTTGCTGCTGCATATTCCCGGTCGGTACATTCTAAAATATGCCACGGTGCATATTCAGAATCCGTCTTTTCCAGCATTTCTTCATTCATGGCAAGATATTCTTCATAATGCTTATTTCTCGCCAAATCGTCCTTTGTTACCCGCCATGCAGTCTTCTTATCTTCCAGAAGCTTATCAAAACGCTTCTTCTGCTCCTTCTTTGACACATCTGCGAACAGCTTAATAATTACCATGCCATCATCCGTCAGCTGTTTTTCAAAGGAACAGATTTCTCCGAACGCATAATCAAGCTGCTCCTTTGTGGTCACACCGTCAAAGCGGTCCACCAACACTCTCCGGTACCAGCTTCTGTCAAAAATTGCAATTCTTCCCTGGGATGGAATCTTCGTCCAGAAACGCCACAGGAACGGATGCATTTTCTCTTCCTTGGTCTCCACTGCAGTAGCATAAACGGAAAATCCCCTCGGGTCTAAAGGCTCAATGATTTTATTAATCAATGTTCCTTTTCCTGCTGCACCAAATCCCTCAAATACAATCATGACCGGAATCTTCTGTTCCTTACAGGCTCTCTGCAGATAGGATAACTTTGGCTGCAAATCGTCCATCCACTCCTTATATTCCTTTTTCCCCATCTTCCGGTTTAAATCTACCTTCTCTAACATCGCATGTCCTCCTTTGCTTATAACTCCATAATACGTTGCATTTTTATATATAAAAATAGTATAATATTTTTCTTGAAGAATATCCAGTCTAATGGGTATAATGAAACAAATATGTGATTGCGAAAAGAAATTATTATTTCAAAAGGCTGTATTTGAAGTACCGGTGGCTTTGACATGAAATACCGCAGTTCTAAGCTGCATATTTTTCTTTTTGTGATAGAAAGCAGTCTTTCCAATGTTTGACAAGATGCCGGTACTGTCCGCCGGAGTACGGATGCCTTTTAATGGCTGTTAGGGGCACTTGGAATTTCGTCCGGCACCCGGCAACGCTGGCACAGGGACGTGCCAGCGAGGCACATATGAACATGGATGTGAATTTGTGCCGATTGCCGGACCTTACAAAATATGCCTCGAAATTCTTAGTGCCCCTTGCAGTTATTATGTGGCATCCGCACCCGGCGGACAGTGACGGCATCCGGTCAAAGCAACGGAAAGACAGTTTACCATCAAGAAAAATATGCAGCTAAGAATTGCTGGCATTTCACTTCACATAAGCCACCAATTCTTCGAATACAGATCTTTTTCAAATAAAACACCGCTTTTTCGCAATCACCGATATGTATCAATAAAAAGGAGACTCACTATGAAATTTATTTCCTGGAATGTAAATGGCTTACGTGCCTGTGTCAATAAAGGATTTTTAGATTTCTTCCATGAAATCAATGCAGATGCATTCTGTATTCAGGAGACTAAACTGCAGGAAGGACAGATTGACCTTTCCCTTCCGGGCTATTACCAGTACTGGAATTATGCGAAGAAAAAAGGCTATTCCGGCACTGCCATCTTTACCAAAAAGGAACCTCTTTCTGTAAGCTATGGCATTGGCATCCCGGAGCATGATGAAGAAGGACGTGTTATCACATTAGAATATGAAAACTACTATCTCATCACCTGCTACACACCAAACTCCCAGAGCGAACTGGCAAGGCTTTCCTACCGTATGGAATGGGAAGATGCTTTTTTACAGTATTTAAAGGGATTAGAAGAAAAGAAACCGGTTATTTTCTGCGGTGACCTGAATGTTGCCCACAAAGAAATTGATTTGAAGAATCCGAAAACCAACCGTAAAAATGCCGGATTTACAGATGAAGAACGGGAAAAATTCTCTGTTCTTTTAGAGAATGGTTTTATCGATACCTTCCGTTATTTCTACCCGGAACAGGAAGGCATCTACTCCTGGTGGTCCTACCGTTTCCACGCAAGAGAAAAGAATGCCGGATGGCGTATTGATTATTTTCTGGTTTCCCAGTCCTTAAAAGAGAAGTTAAAGGGAGCTGCCATTCATACGGAAGTTCCTGGTTCCGACCATTGTCCGGTAGAACTGGAGATAGACTGCTAAACTTAAAATGGGTAAAAAGCTTTCCTTCCATCAGCTTTTTACTCATTCTTTTATTTCTACAGATACTTCTTTTCAAAGTCCTCTGCACGCATTGGCTTACCATAATAATAACCCTGAATATACTGCACCTTCATGCTGCGGAGCTTCTCCACCTGTTCCGTTTCCTCTACCCCCTCTACACAAATCCGTACTCCGATGGTCTCTGCCAGTTCTGATACCATCTTTACAAAGGCCTCTGAATACTCATCTTTTCCAATGTCAATGATAAAGCAGCGGTCTATCTTGATAATGTCAATCGGCAGCTCACGGATATGGTTCAAGGAAGAATAGCCTGTTCCAAAATCGTCCAGTGCAACCTTTACGCCAAGGCTCTTGATATCCGAAAGAATCTTCTTCATACGCTTCATATCGTTAATTGCAAGGCTCTCTGTTACTTCAAGGGTAAGGTTTGCCGGATCCATCTTTGTCTCTTCCAACACTTCCCTGACTTTTTCTTTCATATCATTCTGCAATAGCTGTACCACCGAAAGATTTACATTGACATGATACTCCGGATGTCCCATGTCATTCCAGTATTTACAACGGCGGCAGGCTTCTTTCAATGCAAAGCTTCCGATTGGATTGATAAGGCCTAAATATTCTGCCAGTGGAATAAATTCAGACGGGGAAATCATCCCCATTGCCTCGGAATTCCAACGGATAAGTGCCTCGGCTCCACTACATGGGTCTCCCGGTTTGGAAATATCCACAATCGGTTGATAATACACCTCAAATTCCTGGCAGGAATTTGTAGTGGCATAACGCATATTCTTCTCTAAATCAAGCCGCTTAAAGGATGTCGCTTCTACATTTTCATCATAGAATTCTATACGGTTTTTTCCGCCCTTTTTAGCTTCGTATAAAGCAATATCTGCTTTTTTGATTAATTCCTGTACATTATCTCCGTCATCCGGGAAACATACCACCCCCATACTCATGGTACAGTAGTAATCTCCACCTTTTAAGAACCACGGCTTGGAGAAAATATTCCTAATCTCTGTTAAAATCTCATCCAGATGCTGATATTCTTCCTGATTAACAATGATGATAAACTCATCACCACCCATGCGGTAGCAGGTAGATTCCAGTCCGTTCACTCCCCGCAGGCTTCTTGAAATCGTCTGCAGCAGAATATCCCCATACTGATGTCCCAGACCATCATTAATATGCTTAAAGTCATCCAGGTCAATATAGCAGAGTGCTCCCTTGCCACCTTGTTCCCTGGCTCTCTGGATATAGATTTCCACATCATGCTCACAACGCATTCTGTTATAAAGTCCTGTCAGGAAATCATTATTCGCCTGACGTTCAATCTTCTGCTGATAAAGCTTTTTATCCGTCACATCATAAACCGTCAGCAGCATAACCATTCTGCCATCCACCCAGTTAATCTGGGTATGATAAATATCAAAATACCGGTTATCCTCTTTGGAATAATATTCTACAAAATTACCGTTTCCATAACGTTTATTACCGGAACGGAAAATCTCATCCTGCTGCTTTTCAAACCGGTCATCTGCAAATAACCTGTGAAACTGCTGGTTCGTATAAAGAATCTTCTCCGAAAGCATATCCCTTACACAGATTCCACAGCCTACATTTTCAAGGATTGCCTCTAAGGATGCATAAGAACTTGCCAGCGAATTCTTTGTAATCCGCTTAATCAAAATACTCTGCACAATCTGTTTTACTTCATTTAAAAATTTAATATCGGAAACATCCCAGATACGGCGTTTCCGCAGTTCAAAGAAGCATAAATACATGGCAGCTTCCCCGTTAATCTCTACGGGCAGGCTGATTGCCGCCTGAATATTCCATTTTTCAAAAAACTGTGCAAATGCGGGCGGCAGTATGGAATCTGCTGAAATCATATAAGGCTTGCCATTGGTAAAAGGAAATTCTGATGTGGAAATGCCCTGGCATTTTGCAATCAATGCATCCTCTTCCTCCAGACAGCATTCACTTATCATATCCGCAGTCTCGCCATCCCGGTTAATACGAATCAATGCTGCATTACTGATTTTCAGATAATTGCATACATCTGTCAGAATTTCGTCTGCAATTTTGGAAAAGCCATTTTCACTCTCCAGCATTTTCACGATAGAAGTCATGACCTCTGTACGCTGTAATTCTGTCTTAATCTGCTCCTGGCTTTCCCTGTTTTTGGCAAATGCTTCCTGTGCCAGAAGCTCATCCAACTTTGTAGCAAAATACTGTTTGGATATATAGGTTAAAAAATCAAGTGAATTGTAATACTGCTTTGTCGTAGTCTTCTGGATATTCTCCGGAATCTCCTGTTCTGGTGCGGCTATATCAGAAAGCACACCAATGACAATCCAGATTGCTGCAATCTTACCGCCTACACGGATTGCAACACCGTTCATTTTCAAATAATCCTCTTCCAATGGTTCTTCCACTACATCTTCCATCTCAGAGGTAATCAGTCTGTTCAGCAGCACAATATGGCGTGCCATACCGACTTTTTCATGAATATAATTCAGTTCTTCCTTGGAACCATATGCCTTGGTCACAACCCCCTGCATCTGGCTTAAGCATACACAATATAAATTATTACAGGCACAGAAACGGTCCTGTAATCCCTGAAGCACTCTTCCGTCGAGTAATTCCGCTCCAAACATTAACTCATTACTCCCCTGCATGTCCAACTTCTGCATCATTTTTGTTACCCCTTTTTACCGACTATAAATAAATAAAAACCTTCTTTTTCCCGTATACAGAACTCGTCTAATAGACGATATTCCATATGTCTCCGCAGCTGTTTCTTTACAAAGCCGCCCTCATTGGAATATAAAATCATATGACCACCATTTTTCAGGAATTTTCCTGCACAATCAAAGAACTGACTGTAAAAGGCATCCTGTTCTTCTCTTGTTTTCTTCCCTCTCAATGGCATATTGGAAATGATTTCATCAAAAAGGTATTTATGTGTAAAATCAAAAAAATCACGATTAATATAATTAATCTGCCTTCCTGCCGCTTTGGCATTCTCTCTTGCCTTTATCACAGCCTCCCCAAAAATATCCAGTCCGTACATATCTCCCGCCGGCACCAGAAGGTCACGTTCTATTAACATGGTACCAACTCCGCAGCACGGATCCAATACCTGTGCACCCTTTTTCAGATAAGGTTCTGCCAGCTTCATAAATAATGCTGCATTTGCCGGATGAATGGATGCTGCAACTGCTTCCTTCCGGTAAGAAAATCTCCGCATTGGAATCGTAAATAATTTACAGGATGGATATAATGTGCCATCCGTATTCTTCGTAAGCCGCAATTCTATTTCATAGCCATCTACCGTATTTAACAGCTGATGTCCGGTTAAATCTTCTAATGTTGCTGCCGCTTTCCGGATAAAGCTGCCTTTTTCTTCCGGTGCAATGCCCCTTACTTCCATGCGGAAGCGAAATGGTGGATTGCCCTCATGCAGCCTGTTTAATAACTCCATCAGATTTGATTTTGCATATGCCTCTGCTACCGCTTCCGGTTCTGCAGCAATCCGGTGTCCCCCGGACAATAGCAACAGCATCTCCCGGAAAGTACGAATCTTTATCACATCCCTGAGATGTGTTGTCTTTACTTTTACACCTGCCGGAACCAGCACCGGACGATCTTTTTTTATCTGTTCTGCCGTAATCTCACGATATGCAGGATTGGTTGTCAGAAGCACTTCTACCTCTTCTTCATATCCAGTAAAACGATGCTTCTTATTCTGGTTCAGCCCACCTAACAATTTATCCAGAGCATGCAGTTCTTCCGTTCTGTGCTTCTTTTCGCTTTCTGCCGGAACTTCTGCTAACAATTCCTTGTAACGCTTCCCGAATGCGTCCTGATAAATCTCTATATCAAGTCCATTCATTGCAGTAAGATAAGAACTTTTCACAAAGCGTGTATTCTCCCTCTGGTATGCCTCAAACAGTGCTTTTGCCGCCCCTGATTCATTTGTCTCACCCAGAATAAGTGCTGCATTTTTCCGGATTTTAGCATCTTCGGAACTCAAAAAAGCATACAAAACCGGATGCGTTGCATGGTATTCTTTCCATTCCTTCAATGCATCCTGATTTTTTATGCTTTTCTTTAATTCTATCAGATTTTCACGTATATTCGTCTCTTCGGTCAGTGCCTTACAAATCTCTTCTAACATGTTTTTCCTTCTTACAACCAGTGGACTTTTCGTCTCTCCACTATCAATGATTTAATATTACTTGAAATCAGAAGATTTGGCAAGACTTACTCCTTGTCATTTTTTAGATTTTCCGGGGCAACTCCATTCTTTTCTATATAATCTGCCACATCCACCTTAAACTGTTTCCAGGCATCCTCATGTTCCACATAATATTTCGGACAGTTTTTTCCGGTTACGTCATAATGACGGATGACATCATCCATGGTCAGATCATATCTGCCACAAAGCCATGCCACCAGATGCACTAATGTCTGGTAGGTGGCATCGTTGAATCTTCCGGTATCGTCCGGGATACAGCATTCGATGGAAATAGTATCATTGTTCCTGTCATTAGATGCATAGGAAATCTCTTTGCATGGGATGCATTGAATCAGTTCACCATCCAGTCCGATGACAAAATGACTGCTGGCATGTGTTTCATGGCTATCCTTTAAGCCTTCAAAATAATCACGGTTCTGCTGTGCTGTGGTTCCCGGATTTGCAGTATAATGCACCACAATGCCATTTACCTGATCAATTGCAAGTCCCGGTCTGGAATAATCATTTATCGTAAGAAGCTGCACATCATAATCCGGCGGATTTTCTACCACTTTGGTAATGGCTGCCGGCACATCTGCTGCTGCCAAATGTTTTCCCCTTATCCATCGGAGCAATTTCCCACCTAATACAAATATGAAAATTACTACAAGCGCAATTCCTAAAAGCAGCAGCATTCTCTGAATCCGCACCTGCTGCTGTCTTCTTCTGCGCCGGTATTCTGCTGCTGTATGTGGTTTCTCATATGTATATTTTTTTCTTCCTGTTTTTCTCTTTCCTCTTCCGGTCTGTCTCATTTATTTTTATCTGCTCCTATATGCGTTATCTGTTATTTCATTCCTTATCATCATACACCAAATGTTCCTTACATTTTATTAACAAAAACTTAATTTTCTTTTATGGTAATTTTACACAATTTTTTCACATCTTTTTTGTTGACATTTACCAAATGTAAGTATATAATACTAAACGAACAAAGAGGTTTGTTCAGATAATAAATTACATAAGGAGGGATTTGTATGTTCTTAGAGCAGGATGCAGTGCTGGGTCTTTCCAGGTTCGTAGCAAAATACGAAGCATATGTAAGAGAGATGAAAGCACAGAAGAAAGAACCTGTTACCATGTTAGCTTATCTGGTAGAAATGGTTCAGTAGACCAGTTGACCAAACGGCGCTTCATAGCCGCCGCTTTCCGTCACTGGTCTTTTTTTTTGTTCCTTTTTTCTCACTCTTTTGGAAATAACAAAACACAAATGGAATGCTGATGATTGCAGTCAGCCCATCTGACAACGCCTGCACAATCTCCACTCCCGCCAGCCCGATCCATTCCGGTAGAAGGAAAATCAACGGAAGAAATACAATTCCCTGACGGCACGCTGATAGAAATGCCGCCTTCCCCTGCTGCCCGATTCCCTGAAACAGCATATTACTTAAAATTCCTATGGGAATCAGCGGAAAAATCAGGCACTGGCTTCGAAAAGTAAAAATGCCGATTCGTGCTGCCATATCTTCTTTTAAAAAGAAGCTCATGGTCATCGGTGCGAAAAGGAATCCTGCCAGACCGATTCCTGCCGCCGCTATGATGCTGCTCCATAAAGTAAAAATAAATGCCTGCTTTAACTTTTTTTTATTTTCAGCTCCAAACTGATACCCTGCCACCGGCTGAAAACCCTGACCATATCCGATAAAAAGGCTGAAAAATACCATAAATAACCGTCCGTCTACAGACATTGCTGCTACTGCCGCATCTCCATATCCTACCGCCTGCCGGTTTAACAATACGGCTGCCACGCTGGCAAATCCCTGCCTGCAAAGCGACGGCAGACCATTTTTTATAATGCTACCATAGTCCTTTATTTTGAAAAAATTTTTACTTTGTTTCTTTCCATTCAGTTTCATTCTGCCATGCCAGAAACAGCCTCCCAGTACCATCGCTGCCACTGCCTGTCCGATAAATGCCGCTAATGCGGCTCCTTTTACTCCAAGATTTAAGACAAACAGAAACACCGGTGTCAGTATAATATCAAGAATTCCACCGGTTACCATTCCTGCCATGGATGCTTTCGCCCTGCCTTGTGCCCGAAGAAGCGTACCAAGTACCAGTGTCTCTATGGTAAAGGGTGCCGACAGCAATACAAAAAGGGCATATTCCCTAGCATATGGAAGCAGCTCTGTTGTTGCACCGGAAAGCTTCAGCAAAGGTGTCAAAAAAATCAGACCTGCCCCCAGACTTATAAGTCCAAGCAGCAGCCCTGACATAATTGCCGAATTTGCAATCTGCTCTGCCTGCTCTTTTTCTTTCTTTCCAAGGAGCCTTGAAACAAGGCTTCCCGCTCCCATGCCAACAGTATAGCCCACTGCCTGTATCCATGCCACCAGTGCAAATGTAATTCCGACCGCTCCGGTTGCCCTGCTGCCAAGTCTTGTTACAAAGAAGGTATCCACGATACTGTAAGCAGAAATTACCAGCATACTTAGTACCGTAGGTGCCGCCAGTGACAAAATCACACGATGCACCGGTTCTGTTTCCATCCTCTGTTCCAGGCTCTTATTCTCCATGAGTGCCCTCACTGTCTGATGGAACATATTTATATCCGACTCCGTGCACCGTTATGATATAACGCGGCCGTCTGGGATTCTTTTCAATTTTCTTCCGGATACTCTTAATATAAGAATCTATGGTTCTGTCATAGCCATCAAAGGCATCCTCTAACGCATAAGTAATCAACTGGTTTCTGCTATATACCCGGTGGGGAGATTTCACCATGGTATATAAAATTTTATATTCATTAGGTGTCAGATGAATCTTTTTCCTGCCTCTTCTGATACAATGATTGTCTACTTCTAAGATGCAGGCCGTTCCAATTTCAATCTGACTTCCTGCCCGCCTGTCTTCTTCGTATACAATGCGGTAGCCCTCTTCTAAAAGCTGCTGGCAGAGTTCCTGGGGCATCCTTCCTTCTGACTCCTGAATGATAATGGTTCCCTTTGTTCCCATATATCTTCTATCCTTCCTGCTGCAATCTTTTCTACTAATTTATAATCTTTTCTATTGTAGTCAGTATCTCCACGGATAAAAATTTTTATTCTCTTTATACAATTCTTCGGATAGAAAGAATCGTCCGGTAGCCTGCATTTGATACTTTAATTCCGGTCTTTGCTGAACTTGCATGCACAATCTGTCCGTTTCCGATATAGATTCCGATATGACCGGAATACCAGATTAAATCTCCCGGCTGTGCCTCTGCCAAAGATGACACTGCGCTTCCGCAGGCTCCCTGCTCACCGGAGGTTCTTGGCAGATTAATTCCAAAATTCCTATATACACTCTGCACGAAGCCGGAACAATCCGCCCCATTTGTAAGACTGGTTCCACCATATACATATGGATTTCCTACAAACTGCAATCCATAATCTGCAATCTGCCTGCCTAAACTGGCATCAGATGCAGACGCCCCTGTTCCGCTGTTTCCGGATGCAGCATTTCCAGATGTTGAAGCTTTAGATGTTGCATTCCCTGCTGTTGTATGATTGGTGCTCTGCTTCGCTGCTGCCTTCTTTTGTGCTGCTGCCTGCTGCTCTGCCGCTTTTCTTCTGGCTTCTGCTTCCTGTGCCGCTCTTCTTGCGGCTTCTTCTCTTGCTAACCGTTCTGCTTCTTCCTGAACAGATTCTGCATGGGGATATTCCGTATAGGTTTCTACATAATCTGCCGCTACATAGCCCTCCCCTTCCTCTGCATCAACTTTTAACCAGCCATCCAGTGTCTCTGTTACCGTTAGTATATCGCCTCCCGGTACCAGTCCTAATACGGCAGCCTCCGTGGATGCTTCCGTACGCACTTTTAAAGTTGTTGTAGTTACCCGGGCAAGCTGTGTGCCAATTTCTTCCGCAAGTGCTCTTGCTTCTTCTCCCACACAGACATATTCTGCACTGACATATCCGCTGACTGAACCGGAAGTAATATAATACCAGCCCTCTTCTGCCGCCTCTATCACACCTACCGTATTACGGTAAAGTTTTCCAAGCACTTCTCCTTCTGTAGACGGTTCTTTTCGAATATTCACATAATTCGGTGCGATTGCAACCGCAAGTTCCGGCTGGTCTGCTGCCGGCATTTCCTCTTCTGCATTTCCAAGTGAAAGTTCTGCCACACCATTTATTTCTGCTTCGCCTGCTGCTTCACCTTCTGCCAGTTCACCAGCTCCTGTCTGTATCTGCTGCAGTGCATACTGCTCAGATAAAATGCGCTGCTCATTCAGTGCCCGGATTACGCCTGCACCGGATGCAGCTGGTGTCTCCATGGCATTGACATTGGTCCATAATGAAGTTGTGGTTGTCAGGATTGCGGCTGCAAGCCATAATTTTTTTACTGTTTTGTATTTCATATCTGTCTCCTTACCTATGTAATCATCAGGTATTGTGGAAGAAATATTTTATTTATTTTTGCTAAGTTGCAAAATAGCCGGGCAGGCCGGCAAGTACTAAGGCTGTATCATAACTGCAAGGGGCACTAAGAATTTCGGATTGTATTCTTTTTATCCGGCAACCGACGCAAATTCACATCCATGTTCATCTGCGCCTCGCCGGTACTTCCATGTACCGGCGTTGCCTGTTCCCATACGAAATTCCAAGTGCCCCTAACAGCCATGAAAATGCCTTCGCACTTTGCCGGACTGTCTGGCTATTGTTCATTTTCTAAAATAAATTCAAATAATTTCTCTTCTCGCAATTTCCTATGTAATCATTCGCAAGTTGTTACGAACTTGTTACATCTTATTACATAGATATGGAGATAGTGTGGAGATGGAAGGATTACCTTCGTCAAATACAATTTAGTCAAGTACGATTGACTAAATCATACTTGACTAATTTTCATCACACGGAAATACAATTCCGGCATCCGCTCTTGCCCGGGTCAGTATCCGGCTGACCGCAAGGCTGTGGTCGAGCATTTCGTAGCAGGTTGCAGTGTCCTTTGATGCTATCTCATTTACAAAGGAAACAAACTCTGCATACATCCGGTGTGCATCTCCATTTCCATCATAGGATACCTCTCTTCCATCCCGGTAATGGATGGTCACTGCGCCGCAGACATTACACGGGCTGTTCTGGGCAATGTAGCCTTCGCTTCCTTCAATGCGATATTCCGGCTGTCCCTGACAGTCCTTTGCGCCTATTGCAACTGCCTGAAAGCCGGGATAAGATAAAATTGCAACACCGCTGGTGTCAATTCCTTTTTCCATGTTTGCGGTATAATGCACAGACTGCGGTTCTCCAAACAAGCCTTCTAAATACTGGATATTATATAAGTTTAAATCCATCAAAGCTCCACCTGCCTGCTTTGCATCAAAAACAGGAATGTTTTCTCCATTCTGGAAACGGTCATATTTTCTGGAATACTGGCTGAAATTGCAGACTGCCATTTTAATTTTGCCAATCGTCGGTAACTGCTCTTTGATAAACTGATAGTTCGACTGATACCGTGTGGTAATAGCTTCAAATAAAAATACTCCCTGCTTCTTTGCAAGGGCACAAAGCTCCTCTGCCTGTCTTTCATTGGCTGTCATGGGTTTTTCTACAATAACATGTTTTCCACGAAGAACTGCTTCTTTTGCCATTTCAAAATGTAAAAGATTTGGCACAGCAATATAGACAGTATCAATTTCCGAATCCAGAAGCTTTTCATAATCACTTACAGCAAGCTGCATCTGATACTGTTCTTTTAATTTTTCTGCTTTTGCTTCACTGCGCTTTGTTCCACAAATTCCATAGCAGGAAAGCCCTTTTACCTGCTGCAATACCGGAAGTACTTCTTCTACGATAGTTCCTGTTCCTACGATTCCAAGCTTCATTTCTTTTCTTCCTTTCCACGGATATACGGGTCTCTGTAATAAGATATGACAAGCTGTATACACATCAGGCACCAGATAACCGGCTCACAGATAATTACACCAAAATATTTCAAGATTGGGATAAACAATAGAACAAATGCAATTTTTCCTACCATCTCTATCATGCTTGAAACCAGTGGCACTACCTTTTTACCAAGTCCCTCTAACACATTTCGAAGTACCAGCAGAATTCCAAGAACCGAATAAAACGGTGTATTCCAGCGGATATATCTGACACCATTTTCAAGAACTACACTTTCGGATGAGCCGGAGAGCAATGCAATCAGGGAAGGTGCGGCAAATGCAACCATAACGGTAATAAATACTGCCCAGCCAACAGATAGTATCATGGCATACCGTACTACCTTAAGGATACGGTCACGCTGGTTTGCTCCCCGGTTCTGGGATACAAAGGTTGCTGTTGCCATTGCCAGTGGCATTAATGGCAACGAACAAAAACTGTTTAATTTTCGTGCTGCTGTATGTCCCGCAATAATCAGATAACCCAGCTGATTGATAGCATATTGCAGGATTACTGTTCCTGTAGATACAATAGCTAACATAAAGCCCATGGAAAGCCCCTGGCCTGTCAGTTCCCGGTAAAGTGGTCCATCTACTTTAAAATGTTCCCGTGCCGGTATTAAAATCTTACATTTTCTCATAATATAAATGGCACATAATACTGCAGAAATTCCCTGTGCTACCACCGTTGCCACTGCTGCACCGCGGATTCCCATCTGAAACTGTGTAATAAAAAGAACATCCAGTACAATATTGATAACGGACGAAATAATCAAAAATGCCAGCGGCATGAAACTGTTTCCAATTGAACGAAGCAATCCGGACAACAGATTATATGCAAACATTACTCCAACACAGATTGTTACAATATAAATATAAGAATAGGATTCCTCTATGATTTCTGATGGTGTATGTAACAAGACCAGAAGCGGACGAAGTCCAATCTGTGCAATCAGCATTACACCAACCGTCACCGCTGCTCCAATTACCAAAGAGCCTGCAACTGCACGCTTTAACAAGTCTTTATCTCCTACACCAAAGCTTCTTGCCACTACCATGCTAAGTCCATTTCCAAACCCCAGTGCAAATCCTACCAGCAGTTCATAAACCGCTGCACATGCACCGATTGCTGCCAGCGATTCATCACCCAGAAAATGGCCTACTATCATGGTATCTGCCGCATTATAGAGCTGCTGAAATAAATTGGAAATAATAAGTGGAATTGCAAATAAAATCAAAGATTTTAAAATATTACCCTCTAATAAATCTGTTTTTGTATGCATCCTTTTAACCTCATCCTTTTCATATCCTTATTTCAACTCCTGCAATACATCATCATATACCTTCTGAAAAGGAAGTCCTCTCTCTCTGCATACCTCCCGGATGGATTCATACTCCGGAGTAATACGCACTTCTCCTTCACCCTCACATATTTTAACCGCCACCTCACCGTAGGAGGTCTGCCGCTTTTCTGTCCTTCTTGGCAGAATCGTCCGCACCATTTCTACATAGCGGATTCCAATGGTTGTTGTCTCACGAAATATAATTGCTTCTAATTTTTCCCGGTCTTCTTTCTTGCAGATTACTGTCAACTGATATGCCGGGCGGTTTTTCTTCATATAGACCGGTATATAATGGACATCTCTTGCGCCATTTTCCAGTAAAAGCTCCATGGCATAGCCCAGTGCTTCCCCGGTACAGTCATCGATATTACATTCCAGTTTTAAAATAGAATCACTTTCATAGACCGGTTCTTCTGTTTCCAGCAACAATGCCCGGAGCAGTCCCGGCCGCTTATAGTCCCGCTTTCCGGCGCCCAGTCCGTTTCCCACAATCCGGTAACATTCCGGCAGCTCTTTTGACGTACAGATAGCCGCTGCAATTGCAGCACCTGTCGGAGTCACATATTCTCCCGGTTCACCGATTTTTCCAAGCGGAATTCCATATTCCATCACAATGTTAGTCACTGCCGGAACCGGAACCGGCAGGATTCCATGCTGGCAGCGCACCGTTCCTTCCCCTTCCCACAGAGCAGGAATAATGACCTCATCTACTCCAAGATTATCAACACAAGCTGCCGCTGCAATAATATCTACGATTGAATCCAAGGCTCCCACCTCATGAAAATGTACTTCTTCCACCGAAACACCATGGGCTTTTGCTTCCGCTTCTGCTAAAATCCTGAATATTTTCTTAGCAAGTGCCCTGGCACTATCAAGCATATTCGTGCCATCGATTATGGAATAAATTTCCGTCAGACCGCGGTGTTCGTGATGATGATGTTCCCCATGGGTGTATGATTCTTCCGAATGGGAATGCTCTCCATAGGTATGTGATTCTTCCGAATGGAAATGCCCTCCATGTGCGTGCGATTCTTCCTTCCCATATAAATACTTCATATCATGATCATGATTCTCATGGGCGGCATCTAAGATGACCTTAAAATCACATGCCGACAGAGCCGCCTTTTGTACTCTGCTGATTGCAATCCCAAAGCCGGATACCGGAATGCTCCTTAAAACAGTTTCTAAGACTTCTCTGTCTGCTCCTGCATCCAGTAAAGCTGCCACTACCATATCACCACTGATTCCAGTATGGCAGTCCAGATATAAACTACGCTTCTTCATCATGTACCCCCAGTCTGTTTATCTGTGTTGCAAGATAGCCTGCACCATAACCATTATCAATATTTACCACTGCAACACCATTGGCACAGGAATTAATCATGGTAAGCAATGCAGAAATGCCTCCCATATTCGCTCCATAGCCTACGGAGGTTGGTACACCGATTACCGGCCTGCTTACCAGTCCGCCTAAAACACTTGCCAGTGCTCCTTCCATGCCAGCCACTGCAACAACACAGTTGGCTTTCTGGATTACCTCAAGCCGTGAAAGGAGACGGTGAATTCCACTGACTCCCACATCATAAATACGTTCCACATTGGCTCCGAAAAACTCTGCCGTCTGCGCAGCCTCTTCTGCCACTGCAATATCTGCCGTTCCAGCCGTACATACCGCTATCAGTCCACTGCGTTTTTTATCTTTTTTTTCAATTTTTAATATATGAGAAACAGGGTCATAGGTAACCTGCGGTAATTCCTTGTGCAACAGCTCATACTGTGCCAAAGACGCCCTGGTTCCCATGACCTCGCCTTCATCCTTGTATATTCTATGAAAGATTTCAAGAAGAAACTCATCCCGTTTTCCCTGACAGAATACCACTTCTGCAAAACCGGAACGCATTTTCCGATGGCTGTCTATCTTTGCATAGCCCATCTCTTCAAACGGTTCCCTTTTAAAAAACTGCTCCGCTTCTTCTACGGTCATCTTTCCGCTTTTCACCTGTTCTAATACTTCATGCGCTTCCATTCTGACATCCTTCCAATCTTTTCCCCCTGCCGGACTTTCGTCTCGACTCCTTTATTGGAATTATACACAATATCTGCGTCCAGTTCTACCCTGTCTTTTTCCAGGCACAAAATTACCGTAGAACCGCCAAATTCAAATTTACCTTTTTCTTCTCCACGGTGCACCGGGCAGTTTTCTTTCTCATTACAGATTCTGCCTACCATAAGTGCGCCCACTTCCATCATTAAAATATTGCCAAAATGCTGACTTTTCAGCACAGAAAATTCTCTGGTATTTTCCTTATAAATCGGATATATTTCTCCCGCCAGCGGATTTACCGTATGAAAAACACCCGGAATCCTATAGATGTACCCCATTCTGCCATCATCCACAAAGCTGTAATGATGATAATCATCTACCGTCAGACGGAAAATGCAAAAGGTTCCGCCCTCATAATGACGGGCGATTTTCCTGCTGCGGAAAAGACTCTCCATGGTATATTCCGTATCCTTGACGCGGACTTTTCCCGCTGCTGTAATGGGATATATGCTGAGCCTGCTGTCGCAGGGTGCACAGAAATTCTCCTTAACACTGTCAAATTTCCGGTGTCCCGGCTTGACTTTCCTGGTGAAAAAATCATTATAGGAACGGTATTCCCGTTCCTCATAATCTGTCATATCTATATGATTCCTTTTTATAAATGGTGCAATTGCAGCCTTTGATACCGGCTGGTTCAAAAGGAATCCACCTGCTTTGGAAACAAAAGGTTTCACCAGAATTCCAAGTAAAATTCTTCCGGCAGCAGTCTCATACAATGCCTTTAACACTCTGCCCTGTGCTGCATTCTCACCAATTTCATTTCCCTTCCGGTCTACACAACGCATCTTCGTTTCCTCCTCATTTTTCCTCATCACAGGAAATGTTACACAATTTCTACCTCATCAGACGGTCTAAAATGGAATTCTCCAGTCCCGGAAAGCACAGTGAAATATGATATTTTGAGAATAAGAAGATTGCAATTACTGCACATGCCACAAGGATAACCAAAACTGCAAGAAATGCATTAGATGGCTTTCTCAATTTAAAATCTACAATAAATAATGTGCCAACTACTGCCAAAACAAAGAGTAGTAACACACTGAATTCACGCTCCGCAATTACAAAGTTCAGCATAAATGCCAGTGGCAGTACGATTGCCATCGTTGTAATCGGCAGTCCGTGATAATATTTATTGGCACCCTCTTCTACTCTCTGGCGGTTGGTTTCCAACACATTGAAGAATCCGAGTCGAATCACGGAGCAGACACAATAATATGCCAGAACAATAGTTCCAAGAATACCTCTTACGCCAAGCACATAACAGATTACTGCCGGGAACGCACCAAAGCAGACTACATCGCAAAGGGAATCAATCTGAACGCCAAATAATTTTTCATCATCAGTACGGTTCTTTTTGGTTCTTGCAATCTTTCCATCAAACATATCAAATAATCCGGATAATGCCAGACAGATAATCGCTGTTCTGTAATGTCCTCCAATTGCCTGAGTAATTCCAAAAACAGAACACATCAGACTAATATATGTAAGTACTACTGTATAATCATAAAAACCTATCATTTTCCTTCTACCTTTCTTCTCTCTTCTGTTTACGCGGTCTTCCTATCGTAAAATGTGCTACGGCTGTCATAACCGCGCTTAAAATCAATTCTGTGTAATAACTGAGTCCCCTGCTTACCACCATCGCCGGCAATGTCAGTGTGCCGCAGATTGGTGCAAAAATAGATAAAAACAGTGATTCACTGATTCCCATTCCTCCCGGTAACGGAAGCATATCCACCGCAACGGAAATCATTCCCTGTAATACAACAATGGTTACCATCCCTGTTCCATCGATTCCGAAGGAACGGCAGGTCAGATATGTTACAAAAAAGAGTAACAGTCTTTGTACTACGGTAATCAAAAATGCATTGGTTACGACCAATTTATGGGTACGGAAATATCCTGCCACATCCTGATACTGCTTCATGGCATTCGCCATTTTTTCCCGGTAATACTCAGTACGTTTCATCAGATGAATTTTACCAAGCCCTCTTATGATGGCATCCATCATATTAGCTGCCAGTGTCGGATGGAAAACCAGAAACATCATAAATGCCACACAAAAGACATTTAATAAAAGTCCCAGATAACACCATCCCAGTACAGGTTCAAGATAATGCATAATCTGTGCCGGACGAATGATTACAACCAATGTGCCGAGTACCACAAGTACCAGCTTATAGGTAATGGTTACAATCATTAAAACCAGTGTCGATACCGGTATGGACAGCTTATCCTTTTTCATATAATAAATCTGTGCCGGCTGTCCTCCGGTTGCCGATGGTGTAATACAGCTGAAAAAGAATCCAACAAAGGAATACAGGAAACAATGCATAAGCTTTATCTTCTGCCGGATGCTTCGCATCATATAATATATGATAACAGATTCACTGCAGATAAAGAATACCACGCAGACCACCGCAACAAGCCAGTACCGGTAATCCGTATTCCGGATATAGCCGAACAATTCACTTAAATCCTGTCCATGAAAGATTGCATATATGGTAATTGCAAATACGGTAATAAGAAAAACTGCATTCAGTATTCCTTTTTTCTTACTCATCATAATGCTTCACCCCGAATATCTTTCTTCCGATTTTATCAAAAACTTTCATTACCGGACGGTACATTCCGGTATGCTTTGATACAAACCAGCAGAATTCTGCCAGAAAAATGCCTGCTACCAGGTCAATCATATAATGCTGTTTGGTAAACTGGGTGGATGCACAAATCAATGCTGCCATCACAAAAGAACATCCTTTGTACCAGCCCGGTATCTTACGGCTCTTTCTTACTCCGATGAAGCAGAACCAGCTTACCAGACAATGGATGGATGGAAAGAGATTCGTCGGTGCATCCGATGCATAGATAAAACGCACCAGCCAGCTACAGAAATCATGCCCTGTCACTTCCGGTCTGATATTCGTGGTTGGAAGCAATATAAAGAAGATACAGCAGATTACTCTTGACAACATATCCGCTGTTGCAAAACGGAAAAATGTTTCCTTATCTTCTCTCGATACCAGAATATAATTGATTATACTGAATGCAAAAAATAAAACATACAGAATAATCCACTCTTTTACAAAAGGAATGCTCCTGTCCAGATTGCTGGTCAGGTCATAATGCTTTGCATTTGCCATCAGCCTCTGGGTGCCCCAATAAATAATGGTATTAAAAATGGCACACCATGCCAATGGCAGTGGTCCGTATGATGGTATCCATTTTGCTATGTATTTTTGATAAAATTTTCCCAACTTTGTCTCTTCACACATAATTTTCTAACTTTCTATTTTTTCCGACTTAATAATCATATTCGATTTTCCTTTAAATCACAAGCAGATATTCCCGGTGTTTATTAATATTTCCTTAATTTTGTTTTATTTTAAGCAGCTTTTTTCAGATTCTCCCTTTTCAGATAATATCCACCATACGAAGCCCTTTCGGATAATGATTCTTCATGATTCCACCTGCCAGCTTGCCCCAGCCGATGCTGTAGCCATCTACGCAGATTAAATACCAGCCCTTTTCTCCTCCCCATGAAAAAGTCTGTCCCATCAGATACTGTCTGATTTCCTGACTGCCAGAAGAAAGCATGGCAACATGAAATGCCTCTTGTGGCTGCATGGCAAGTGCCAGTGCATGGGATGGTTCAAAACGATTCTTTTTTAAGGTGCCAAGATGCAGTCCCGGCCGTAATACCTTCAGCCCCTTTAAAGCAGGAAATCCTTCCGGCATCAGATAGAGCTGCTCTCCAAATTTAAGCAATGCTCCCTGAGGTTTTTCTTTTAAATTCTCTTTTACAAAAGAAAGATATTCCGGGCAGTCTTTTTCCTTTATGCCCTTTTCCGTCAGTCCAAAGCCGCCATAACCTTCGTCTGCTTTCGTTATCACTGCTGCAAAATGTCCTTCGCCTTCGATTTTATGCGGAAACAGTCGGATGCAGCCTTCTTTGTCATGAATGAAGCCTTCACTGTCAATTCCTTCTGCAATCTGGCAGTCCGGATGACGTTCTAAGAAACGGTGCACGCTCCCTTCATCCTCTTCCGGTGCAAAGGTGCAGGTGGAATATACCATCCTGCCGCCGGGTCTTAACATCTCATACGCACAGTCTAAGATGCCGTCCTGCCGGTTGGCACACAGCTTCACATTGTCAAGGCTCCACTCATTTCCGGCCTCTTCATTCTTCCGGAACATGCCTTCCCCGGAGCATGGTGCATCCACCATGATTTTATCAAAGCAGTCTGGGAAACGCTCTGCCAGCTGCTCCGGTGTCTCATTTAATACCAGTGCATTTTTAATTCCCATCCGCTCAATATTTTCAGATAAAATCTTCGCTCTCGCCGAATGAATCTCATTACAGATTAAGATTCCTTCCCCTTTCATAGCTGCCGCAATCTGGGTACTCTTTCCACCGGGAGCTGCACAGAGGTCTAAGATGATATCCCCCGGCTGTGCCTTAAGACATTCTGCCGGTACCATTGCCGACGGCTCCTGAATATAATACACTCCGGCATTGTGATAAGGATGTTTTCCCGGACGAATCTCTTTTCCATAGTAAAAACCGGTCTCACACCATGGAACCGGTTTTAGCTTCCAATCTGTCTGTTGTAAAAATTCTGATACACCGGTTTTCCCTGTATTAATCCGGAACGACTGCTGCCGCTCCTGCCCTAAGCTATCAAAAAATGCAGGATACTCTTCCCCTAACATTTCCTTCATTCTCTCTAAAAACTCTGCCGGGAAACTATTATTTTCCTGTTCTGAATGCATCCGTATTTCTCCCTTCATCCACTTGCAGTAATCCGTAGAGTAACGGTTTTAGCTGGAATTCTTCGCACATGGCATCCACTTCTTTTAAAAGCTTCTGCTTATGCTCCTTTGAAATCTTTGCCTTTCTCGCCCGGATCAGAAGATTCTTTGGCGTATGGGACAAATCCACAAATTCTAAGACCTGGCTCTTATATCCGCAGCACTCTAAGAGGTTGGCACGGATTGCATCCGTTGTCAGTGCTGCAAAACGCTCTTTGATAATGCCATAACGGGTCATCAGATGTAGCTTTTCGCTCTCCATCTGCTCATTTAATTCATGCTGGCAGCATGGCACGGAAAAAATCATTTCCGCATCCCAGCTGATGGCATTGTATAAGGCAAAATCCGTTGCGGTATCGCAGGCATGCAAAGATACTACAATATCCACCGGAAACGGTGCTTTGTAGCCATTGATATCTCCCAGTTCAAAATGCAGGGTGTCATATCCGTATTTTTTTGCTGCCTGATTACATTTTTCTATGACATCTTTCTTTAAATCCAGTCCTACAATCTCTACCGGAATCTTGCGCACTTCCGTAAAGTAGTAGTACATAATAAAAGTAAGATAGGACTTACCGCAGCCGAAATCAATGATATGAAGCTTCTCCTTTTTGCAGTCCTTCACATAATCATCGATGATTTCAACAAAA
Organism: Roseburia sp. CLA-AA-H209; assembly: GCF_020687575.1. Lineage (NCBI taxonomy): Bacteria > Bacillati > Bacillota > Clostridia > Lachnospirales > Lachnospiraceae > Roseburia > Roseburia sp. CLA-AA-H209. The sequence goes on along the minus strand of NZ_JAJEQU010000019.1, from coordinate 19,971 downwards.
CGGTTAATCTGCTTAAACTTATCATACATGGTGCGGACGATTTTGCCCTCTGCAGTAAAAATTCCCATATCCACCAACGGCGGAATGACCTTACCTTCTTCTAAGAGATAATTTTTCTTCCGGTTATGGGTTGCAGTCTCATTTACTGCATTCTGCAGCTTTTTCTTTTTATAAGACGGCACTCCTTTTTTGGATACCAGAAGAATATGCTCTGCTTCTATATCAAATCCATTGAGCTGGCGAAAATGATTCTGCATCAGTTCTTCCAATGCTGTCTCTAATTCTTCTACAGATAGATTCTCATGAAATACCTGCTTGTCCGTATATTTTTCCATCTGGAAAAAGGCTTCCTTTTTCTGTACGATAATTTTACGATACTCTTCCTGCTTTGTGGCAGGCTTACTGATAATCAGCTTCCTGCAGCTTTCTGCGATTGCTTCTATATACTCTCTCATTTCCATTATGCTTCTCTTAACTTTGCAATAATCTCATCTGCGATTGTCTCTGCACTCCTGCCGTCTGTTGCCACCGCAAGGTCTGCAACACTTTCATAACGGCTGCGGCGTTTCTCCATCAGTTCACGGATGTACTCCACATTCATATGGCCATTTAAAATCGGGCGGTCCTTGCTGTAGCGGACTCTCTCATAAATGGTTTCCGGTGTGGCAGATAACAGAACGATTCTGCCATTTTCTTTCATAAAAGATACATTTTCTTCCCGCAGCACTGCACCGCCACCGCAGGATACGATGACACCGTCTTTTTCTGAAATATCTTTTACAAGCTGTGTCTCCAAATCTCTGAAATGTGTTTCACCATACTGTGCAAAAATGTCAGAGATAGCCATTTTCTGCTGCTCTGCAATCATTTCATCCATTTCGCAAAGAGGAACACTTAATTTCTCTTTTAATACTTTTGCTATGGTGCTCTTTCCGGCTCCCATAAATCCAATCAGAAAAATATTCTCTGCCATTTTCTAATTCCTTTCCATATGTATGATTCCAAATATCGATTGAAATTCTTCCCTATTATTTTTACTGTCTATTGCTATTCTGATGTATGATTTCCAATATCCGCCGCAGTTCTTCTGCATCTATCTGTCCCGGTGCGCTGCTCTTTCCGGCTGCGCCAAAGGTAACTGCCGAACCAAAGATTTCTCCGCAAAGACGGCTGATTAAGCCCTCTCCTGCCATAGACATGGTAATAACAGGTGTCTTCCCTGTTTCCTTCCAGCTTTCCGTTACCGTAAGCAGTGTTAAAACATCCTTGCTGCTTTGTGGCATAACGGCAATCTTTGGAATATCTGCGCCAAGTGCTTCCATTTTCTGAAGTCTGGCAAGGAGTTCTTCTGCTGCCGGTGTTTTTTCAAAATCATGATTGGATGCAATGACTTTTACATTATTACTATGTGCTGCCGCTACTACTGCCTTTACAACAGCATCCCCGGAAAATAATTCCACATCCACGCAGTCCACAAAGCCGGATGCAATTGCAGCTTCATTTAAGCTTTGATATGCTCTGTCGCTTAAGGCAGCTTCTCCGCCTTCCCTGCTGCTTCGGAAGGTAAATAAAACCGGCAGTTCTCCCAAACATTTGCGAAGCTTTTCTAACAGTGCGACTACTTTTTTACTGTCTGCAGCTTCTTCATACCAGTCCACACGAAATTCCACCAGATCCGGTTTTGCAGCCTTCGCCCGCTCTGCGCCCTCTAATATTTCTTTTTCCGTCTTTCCTACAACCGGAACACAAATCTTTGGCATTCCGCTTCCGATTTCCAATGTCCTGATTCTGACTACCGTCTGCTCCATTTCTTACTCCTTATCCTACTGGAAAAACTTCTCTTTGACTTCCTGTACCGGCATCTCTTCTCCGGTGTACAGGCGGAATGCAGCAACACCCTGCCACAGTAACATTCCTTTTCCATTGAGGCAGGTGCAGCCTGCTTCTTTTGCTTCCCGGAGTAATCTTGTCTCTTCCGGATTATAAACGGCATCTGCAACCACCAGTCCCGGACGGAATGCGGATGTATCTTTCACAACGCTTTCTTTTTCCATCGGTTTCATTCCAACGATGGTTGCATTGGCAAAAATGTCAGAGCTTTGAATCTCTTCTGTCATCTTTGCAGTATCTGCAATGTCATACACATTTACCACAATGCCCGGCACTTCTTTTCTAATCTTCTCTGCTGTTTCCAGTGTTCTTTCGAAGAAGTCATCTTTGATATTGAAAATGCTGATTTCTCTTGCCCCGTCCAGCGCACACTGTACCTGAATGGCAGTGGCTGCTCCGCCGCCTCCTGCTACTGTGATTTTCTTTCCTTTTATCTCAATTCCATGGTCTCTTAAATTGCCTACAAATCCTTCACCGTCTGTCATATGTCCGATTAATTTTCCATCTTCATTTACTATGGTATTGACTGCTCCGATAATCCGGGCTGCCGGTGAAAGCTCATCCATATATTTTGCAGCTTCTGTCTTACATGGCATCGTTACATTGCAGCCACGCATGTGGAAAAGGCGCATGGCATCCAAGGCTGCCTTTACTTCTTCTACTTTTATGTCGAATGCTACGTATGCATAATCTAATCCTAATTTTTCAAAGCTATAGTTATACATTGCCGGGGAGCCTGAGTGTCCTACCGGGGAACCGATCAATGCCAATAATCCTGTATGTCCTGTTATTCTTCCTTTTCCTTCCATGTCTTCTCTCCTTCTGTTCGAAATGATTCTGTTCGGGTGATTAGAAAAGACCGAACCAAAATAAATCTATCGTTGCCGTCATTGGCGGTGTTCCTTTTGTAACAGGAAATGCCATCGTTCTAAGACACTGCATTTTGCTTTTGTGATTTAGCCGGTCTTTCCAATGTTTGACAAGATATCTGTGCTGTGCGCCGGAATGCGGATGCATGAAGCAGGCTGTTAGGGGCACTTAGAATTTCGTCGGCAAACCGGCAACACTGGCACAGGGATGTGCCAGTGAGGCGCATCTTAAGCATGGATGCGAATATGCGCCGGTTGCCGGACGAATTCGTAACTTTATCGAAATTCTTAGTGCCCCTTGCAGGCTTGCTGTGGCATCCGCCTCCGGCGGACAGTGCAGATATCCCGTCAAAGCAGGCGGAAAGACAGTCTACTACAAGCAAAATGCGTATCTAAGAACGATAAGACATTTCCCGTTCATCAAAAGAAAACATCCCCCAATGGCAGCAACAATACCATTTATCTGATTTTATCTTTTCTAATCACCCGAGTGAAACTCTTTTTCTATCATAGCTTTTTTTCCATGCCATGGCAATATTTATCAGAAAATATTCTGTCCATTCCGGTAATTATCCCACATGGTGCTGTTCGCCCGTTTTACTTCCTGTTCAAACTCCCGGGCAGATATCAGCTTGCAGTCCTGGCCGCGGATAATCATCTGCTCTAAGCCATCGGAGGTTGCAACCGTTACATCATAATGATTGTGATGTTCGTGGGCAAAGCGTTCAATGTACTGGTCTGCCGTTTCTGCTTCCTTCGTAAAGACAATATGGATATTGTGATAGTCCAACTGTTCTGTCTTATGTCCGGTCAGGCGGTATGCATCAAACACCACAATGACTTCGCCACCGAAGATGCCCTGATAGTTGCAGAGAATGTCCTGCAATTTGCCTCTGGCTCCATCCAGATTCACTTCTGCCAGTTCATGTAAATCCTTCCAGGCATAAATTACATTGTAGCCATCCACCAGTAGATAGCGTTCCAGTTTTTCCGGCTTGTAGTAAGTACGGACGGTTGGTGCATTGTTTTCTGCTTTGCGTTTTCGCACGACACCGTTTTTGCGTTTTCCTTCCTGCCGGTTGGCATAGAAGGTCTTTTCTAAAATAGCATCGATTTCATCGGTATCTACCCAGTCCTCTACTACGCCGGGACGGTGGACTTTTATCCGTTCTTCTTTCCCACCGCCATCTTCTTCTAAAACAGATGGCATATGCATGTGCTCTTTTACTTCATACCACGGCACCAGATAGCCCGCTCCGTGGGCACAGAATACGGAATCTGATGTATTATATAAATCTGCCTCCGGCTGATAACCGATAGCTTCTACCACCTCATCCTGATTCTGGCACACCTCGTAGCCCTGCAATGTGCAGAAGAATTTGCCACGCCCTTTGGCATAGGTATTTAATTCCTTCTGATAATCCGAAAGCTTCGATACCGGACCGCTTCCGGTGAGCAGTGCCATTCCATTTTCTATCTGCGGAGCGTCCATTCTGCTGTTACGCTGCTCCATATCATGCATTGCACGACCCAGACATTCTTCCGGTATTTCCAGACGAAATGCATAATAAGGCTCAAGCAGTACAGAATCTGCTTCCATCAGTCCCTGCCTTATAGCACGGTAAGTTGCCTGCCTGAAATCGCCGCCTTCGGTATGCTTTGGATGTGCCCGGCCGGACACTACGGTAATCTTCATATCAGTAATGGCAGAACCGGTTAATACGCCCTTATGTTCCCGCTCTGCAAGATGGGTCAGTATCAGCCGCTGCCAGTTTTTATCTAAAATATCTTCACTGCAGTCTGTCTGAAAACACAGTCCGCTTCCGCGCTCCCCCGGCTCTAACAGGAGATGCACTTCCGCATAATGGCGCAGTGGTTCAAAATGTCCGACTCCTTCTACAGTATTGCGGATGGTTTCTTTATAAATAATCTTCTCTTCGCCAAATTCCACTACTACGCCGTAGCGTTCTTTTACCAGTTTCTGTAAGATTTCAAGCTGTACTTCGCCCATCAGCTTAATGAGAATCTCTCCGGTTTCTTCCCGGTATACAATATGCAATTCCGGATTTTCTTCCTCTAACTGCTTTAATTTTGGCAGCATGACCGCCACCGGAACTTCCTTCGGCAAAACCAGTTTTACACTGCGTACCGGCTCTAAGACCGGAAGTATGGACTCTTCTTCAATGCCAAGTCCTTCTCCCGGATAAGTCTTTGTCAGTCCGGTAACAGCACAGACTGTACCTGCTGCCGCCTCGGATACTGCCTCATATTTTTCTCCGGAATAAATACGGATCTGATTGACCTTTTCCGCCCACTCTTCTTCTCCGGCTTTGCCATTAAGCATATCCTTTACACGAAGAGTTCCTCCGGTCACTTTAAGATAAGTCAGCCGGTTTCCCTGTTCTTCTCTTGCAATCTTAAAGATTTTAGCACCAAATTTATCCGGATACTGCGGTGTCCTGCCATATTCGTAAAGTCCGTCTAACAGTTCTTCCACACCCTGCACCTTTAATGCAGAGCCAAAATAGCAGGGGAAAAGCTCCCGCTTTGCAATCATTTGTGCAAGGTCATTGGATGCAAGACTTCCTTCCGATAGGAATTTCTCCATGGCTGCTTCTTCGCACATAGCCGCCTCTTCATAGAAGCCTTCGTTCTGCTCCTGTGTAAAGTCAATGCAGTTGCTGTCCAAATGCTTCTTGATTTCCCATAAAAGAGCTTCTTTATCCGCTCCCGGCTGATCCATTTTATTGATAAATAAGAATACCGGAACCTGATAAAGTTTTAACAGACGCCACAGCGTTCTGGTATGTCCCTGCACACCATCCGCTCCGCTGATGACCAGCACTGCATAATCAAGCACTTTAAGGGTCCGCTCCATCTCCGCAGAAAAGTCCACATGCCCCGGTGTATCCAATAAAGTGATTGCCATATCTTTCCAGGAAAATTCTGCCTGCTTTGAGAAAATCGTAATTCCACGCTCCCGCTCCATGGCATTATTGTCAAGATATGCATCCTTATTATCCACTCTTCCCAGATGGCGTATGCTTCCGCTTGTATACAACATACTTTCCGATAATGTTGTCTTTCCTGCATCTACATGTGCAAGAATTCCGATTACCAGCTTCTTCATGTTTAAAGGTATCCTTTCTGACATTTTTTTACGCTGTACAACTAGTCCCGGTTCAGCTCGGCTAAAAGCTCTGCCCGCTTGCTTCCAATCAGCAGCTCCTGATTATACTGTAAATAGCGGTCGCAGTTGTGCTCGGCTAAGAATCTTGCGGATTCTGCCACGGTAGCAAGATCTGTTACAAATACCACCATTTCCTGGCCGCCCTCAAATGCCTGCTCCATAAAATCAAACGCATGCTCTAAGGCTGCTGCAGTCTTTTCTTCGATTGTTTCTAATGTCTTTCTCTGGATATCAAAGGCTGCCTTTTTTTCCTCAAAGACTTCTTTCTTTGCCCCTTCGGAATTACGGTATTCTTTCAAGGCTGCAAAGCCGCGGTCTGTCTTAGCCTTTTCTTTTCTATAGCTTCGGAACAGATTCTGTAATCCGTCCAACAAAAGATTGACCACGCTGAGTCTTTCATCAAAAGCTGCATCATAAATCCGGGCAAATACTTCCGGCCGAATCTTTCCTTCCAATATTAACGGAATTCCATAGTCATCCTTATATTTCTGGTATAAATCAAAATATGCTGCCGCATCCTCTGCCACATCCTTATGGTGTAAAAATTCTCCTACAACGGTTTCATCTACCGGAAGCCCCATTTCTTCATAGGTCTGCATCAGAATGCTTAAGTCCTCCCAGCCTCTTGCTGTGACAAACTGCAAGCCGTCTACATCTGCTTCCACCCGGTAGAAATTCTTTGGGCGAAGCTCAAGATAGCTTAAAATTGCACCATGGATATGTCTTGATCTGGCATAAGCTTTCCAAACACCAAGGTCTGCCTCTACCTGCATACAGCGGACACGGTCCAAGGTTACCATATCAAATTCCCGCACCGATTTATTGTATTCCGGCGGATTGCCTGCTGCAACAATAATCCAGCCCTCCGGCACTGCCTGATTACCAAAGGTCTTGCACTGCAAAAACTGTAACATGGTCGGTGCCAGTGTCTCAGACACACAGTTAATCTCATCTATGAAAAGGATTCCTTCCGGACAGCCTTCCTCGATTTTCCGGTATACGCTGGCAATAATCTCACTCATGGTATATTCCGTTATGGAATACTCTTTGCCTGCAAATTCCATTTCTTTGATAAAAGGAAGTCCCACTGCACTCTGTCTGGTATGATGGGTAATCGTATATGCTACCAGTCCGATTTTGCACTCCTCTGCAATCTGCTCCATAATCTGGGTCTTGCCGATTCCCGGCGGTCCCATTAATAAGACCGGTCTCTGACGAATCAGAGGAATCTTATATCTGCCCTCATCATCCTTTTTCAAATATGCTGTTACGGTATGTTTGATTTCTTCCTTTGCCTGTTTGATATTCATCTGTTTTCTTCCAATCTATATTATTTCTCTCATGCATTCTGTTCCAGCTCTTCCGGCTCCAGCTGCAGCCGCATTGCCCATGGCGGTACTGCCGTCTCATCATAGGCTCCCAAGAATAAAAATGCGGTCTTATATTCCGGCTTCTTTACCGGATAAATGCCCTTGCCATCGGTAAAGTACAAGAGTCCATCCAGATGCCGGATGCTTCCTTCTTTGATTAGTTGGTTTACATAAGTAAACGCCGGTCGAAAATCTGTATTTCCGCCGCCCACTACCTGAAAGCTTTTTAGCAGCCGCTCCATTTCTTCCTGACTGCTGATTACCTCATCCATTTCCACTTTATCATCGCACTGGATAATCCGGATTCTGCATCTTCGAAAGAAGCTGTTCTGCTGGGATAAAATGCCAAATGTCTCATTTAAAAAGCCTTTGATTAAACTGCCGCTGGTGGAATAACTGGTGTCTACCACCACTACAAATTCCCGGATTTTCTTTACTTCCCGGCTCTCCACCGGTTCTATCAGGGGCATATTCTTATAAAGCCGCAGCCCATAGGTATAATAATTCAAATCATACTCATCGGGATTGCATTTTAATTCTTCCTGTAGTATGGAAAATTTCTGTAAAAATTCCTTATAACTCCGGCGGCTTTTCGCAGCACTGATCTGTGTCATCAGAAGTTCTTCTCCCTTTTCCGGCTCATCTCCATGCCGCTTCTTTGCCATACTGGTCTGCCTTGCTATCTTATTCCATTTATTTCTGGCTGCAGATGCCGCGCCATTGCCGGTTTCCTCTTTCCAGAAACGGTGGTCATCCGTATAAAATTCATGATTTAAGGTAAGAAGCTCTTCCATGGATTTTCCCCGCAGCCAGCGGTATACCACTGCTGCAGAAATCCGCCCCTCACCCTTCAATGCTTCATAGGTCTGCTGCCGCAGAAAGCTTAATGCGCGCCTGGTACAGAGCTTGTCCATGCCGTCAATGGTCTGCTCCACTACAATATCGCAGGCAAGATTCCAAAGCTTCGTATCTCTGTTTCCTTTTAAAAATAAGTGTGAAAAAATACAGTGCAATATCGTGTGCAGGTACGCCCGGTTCATAAATGCCGGATTATTCCGGAATACGCGTATTACCTGTCCTGCTGAGAAAAAGAGACTCTCTCCGTCCGTAGCCATTGTCTCTAAGCCTTCCATTGCCTGAGGCTTCAATGCAGAAAGTGCCACATCAAGATATCGCAAATCCAGATAGATTTCACTTCTTGCATGCTGCAAGATTTTTACAGACATATCATTTTCCCATTCGGTCTGGGTCTTAATATGCGCCATCTTCTACTCCTTTCTGCCACTGCATATTTTCTTGATTTTCTGCTGTTTTTACCACTCAATATCATAACAGGAAGAAGCTGCTGCTTCCTTATAATATTTCTGCTGCCAGCTGCTTAAGCTGACACTGCCTTCTGCCCAGCCGGCTTCTGCCGCCTGCCCGATTAATGCAGTGATTCCACTCCGCTCCATCACCTGAAGCCGGCATATCAACTCTAATAATGCTAAATCTTTTTTCTGAATCAAAACATCGCATACCTCACTGGCATGTTCTTTTAAATAAGAAAGATAACGTTCACGGGCTTCTTCCTTTAATTCCACCGGATATGCCAGTCTGCAAAGTGCCATTCTGGCTGCAGTCCACATCTTCTCCTCAATGCAGATCCTCTCAAATATCATATCGTATGCGGCTGCATCTACCATCCGCTCATGAAAACACTGTCTTGCCCGGAAACCTTCCCCCGCAATATTCAGTGCAAATATATGTGCCGGTCCGATTTCTTCATAGGAATCGTAATATTCCGGATAGAAAAATAAGGCTTCCTTAAATTCCACTTCCAAATCAGCCCGAACCTGATTTAAGATAAGCTGTGCGCCACTGGCTTCTTCCATGGAAGAACGAAGCACCAGCCGCTTTAAGCTCCGGCAGTTCATAAAGGCATCGCTTCCTAATTCTTTTAAGAAACGCCCCAAGGTAAGTGTTCGTAATTTGCGGCAATTATAAAATGCCAGATTCCCGATTTGTTCCACGGAATCCGGCAAAGAAATTTCTTCGATATCATTTCCGCATAATGCTTTCATAAAACTGTCCACTCCGCCGATGGTAACGGCATCTGCCGGAACATGTTTGCTTTCCGAAAAACAATATGCGCCTATTCTCTTTACTGTGAATCCATCTATCTGATCTGGAATTACAACAACCGGTGTCGTCCCATATACACGCTCTATGCTTATGGAATATTCATCCAGCGGCTGTATCTCATAGCTGTATGCTGTGTTCATCTTACGCTCCAGTTTCCTCATCTTTTCTCTGCTACAATATAACACATCCCCGGTTATCGCACAAGTTCCGTCATTCCGCCTTCTAAAATCAGACGGTTATCTTCATAGATTCCGGCAAACTGGCTCATCGGAAGCGGGCTTACCCCCATTCCCACCTCAATGGTATAACCGGGACGATTGTATGCCTGAATAAACCAGTCTTTGAAACCGGCATAACCAGATGTAGAGGGTGTCTCTTCCACCCGGTATCCGCTGACCTCGCCAAAATATTCTGCAATTCTTCTGGAATCTGCCGGTTCATAGTCAAGATACCGCCAGTAAATCACTTCTCCCTGGGCATGATATGCCAGAATTAACGAAAAATCATGGGCTCTTGTAAATTCATAGACACTGCGGCTTTCCGGTGCCACAAGGGGAGCCTCTCCCACATAATCTCTTGGTGCCGGTGTTGTAAATCCCATGGCAAATTTAATTTTTCTGGCATTTTCCCAGCCCGCCGGAAATTGCAGATTCAAATCAATTCCTTCTATATTGGCTTTCCATCCATTCGGAAATGGAATCTTCGGATAATCAGCTGCAATGCGCTCTGCCTCTTCTAAGGATGCACCCTCTTCTAATACTCCATTCACTAAATCCACGCCATCCGGGTTTACCAGGGGAACAAGATACAGGGAAAATCCATAAAAAAGCCACGCTGCCTGCACCGTATAAAGCATGCGTCCCGCTGCAAATGCATGGGCATATTCTTCCGCAAATTTAAGCAGGACCGGTGTGGTAATCCATTCGTTGGCATGATATGCTCCACTGTAAAAGACTTCCCTCTCTCCTGTTCCAATCCGAAGATAGGGAATTTCCTTTCCCATCGCACTTTTTCCAATATTTCCCTGAACCAAGAAAGGATAACGTACCGTAAGCCCTTCCAATATCCAGTCATTGAGATAAGAAGTGTAAGCCACATCTTCTGCTACAAGCGAAAAAGAAAATGGAATTGCAAGAATACTTCCGGTCCGCAGTGCCAGCGGATTTACTGTTGGATTGGCTGTCATAATCGCTGATACACTGGTGTCATAATTTGCCGCAATACCCCATAATGTATCACCGGATTTTATTTCATGCATCGTATATCCTTTTAAATAGGGGAAAAGCTTCCCCCACACTACATCATCTATTTTACAGTTAAATTCTTCCCCGCTCTTTTTCCTTAAAAACTGCCGCAATGCCCTGCAGGTATTCTCTCCCAAAATTCCATCTTTCCTTATGTCATATCCCGCACGGTTTAATGCCAGCTGCACATACTGTACCAGCACGGAGCGTTCTCCCGGATTCAATACTTTCATTCTTTCACCTGTTTCCAGTCCTTCTTATCAGTATATGCAGATGTTTTCAAAACGGAACTAAGAATGTGCCCTGGCACATTCTCGCGCCTGCGGCGGTCGCTTGCGACATCTGCCTTATGCGCCGCAGTGCGCATCCTCGCGAAGCGTTTTTCACTTTACAGGAAAGCAATTTCCTGTAAAGCGAAAAAGCCTTGCAGTTTTCTGCAAGACTTCTTCTGGTTATGATATATAATACAATTTGTTTGTACCCTACGGAAATGATTTTATTTTTGGAATTTACATTCCTGCTAACTGTTTGCCTAAGCTTTCGCATGCAGCGACTGCATCGTCATCCGGTGCTTCCTGACAAATCACACCTTCGCCATTTACAACGGTTGCTCCTGCGCTTGTCATACGGTCTACCCAGTCACGCATCCACTGTCCATCGCCCCATCCGTAAGAACCGAATAATGCGATTTTCTTTCCTGCTGCAAAGCCTTCTACTTCTTCAACGAATGGCTCCATCTCGCCTTCTTCTAAGACTTCTGCACCCATTGCAGGACATCCCATCGCAAATACGGAAGAAGCTTTTAATGCATCCATATCAGCTGTACTTACATCAACAACCTCTGCTTCTTTGCCAGCTGCTTCAATTCCTCTTCCAACAGCCTCAGCCATTGCCTGTGTGTTTCCTGACTGTGTCCAATAAACTACCTGAATCTTACTCATTTTTTCTACCTCCTAAACAGCCGCTTTCTGCGGCATGCTGTCATTATAAATACCAATGATGTCCCGCATTCCCACTCCATTGGAGAGAAGCTGGATGATGGTCTCTTTTTCCATATCATAGCGTGCGAAAAGACGTTTCTTTTCCGGAACGTGCGCGTACACTTTCCAGTAACCCTGATAGAGTGCATTCTGTCCATTCTGTTCCATAAACCCTCTTACATCTTCTACCGGATAGCCAAGCAGCACTCCCATTTCATGAGGAAAACCAGGTTCTCCGCACATATAACCCTGGTAACGTTTCTGAAACGTACTGAGAATATTTCCGAGCGTAAAGTCCTGATAACCGGACTCCTGCAGCAGCTCCCGTATCTCTTTACGCATCAGATACGCCTCCAACGGTTTCTTCCGAAAAAGAAGGTAACGAGCTTTTTCCCTGGTCCTGAGCAGTAGCAGGAATGAAATTCCGGATTTTCTCAGGCACTGTTTTACCGCATCCTCCATGCCTGTTGAAACGACTAAGAGATTGGATATCTTTACTCCTGCGATCAATGGGGCACATTGTAACGCTAACTGCGTCTCTGCATTGTGTAAATCCATCTGTTGTACAATTTCCAGAATCTCTGTACTCATAGCTTCTTTTCCTTTCGTTCTAGTTAGTTATTTCTAACTTGTGTTTATCATAACTAATTATGTTTCTGTTGTCAACACAAAATGTGCGTGGTGAGAATTCTTTATCATATTGAGACTTTCGGGTAGTCTGATATGGTTTAGTTTGGCTGGATGGGGAGAAATTATACTTGTATAAAGATAGCAATATTTTCATAATGTCAATAATATAAAAAAAAACAGCAGTTTCGCTGAAAAAGGGCGGCACCATATCTATAAGAGCTGCTAAGAATTTCCATTTTATATATTGGTCTTTCCGGCAAGCGGTGCAAAGTCGCATCCATGCTCCATTGCACCTCGCCGGTACATCCCTGCACCGGCGTTGCCAGTCTGTGATGAAATTCTAAGCAGCTCTAATTGATATGGTTGATGCCCTCTCTTCAGTGAAACTGCTGGTTTTGTTAATATTCTCTAATTTCTTATTGTTACAATATTTAAGTTTCGCTTTATGCGAGTAATGAAAAACTTTTCCGATTCTACTCTACATTCTTCAAAGCTTCGTCCATCGGTATCTTCCGAATCTTCCGAAGGCAGAACAATGCCACTACGAAGTATGCTGCCAGTACCATAAGCAGTATTTTCCAGTAGATGTTCGGGTCATAGTAGATGCTCAGCCAGCCGGAGTAATCACTCATCATTGCCCGGTAGATGACATTAATGGTCTCGGTAGCAATTGCTTCACCCAGGATAACGGATATCACCACAATCCAGGTGGTGGCTGTCAGATATAATTTCCCGATTTCTCGGGTGTTGTAACCCAATATCTTAACCATGGATATGGATGAAGCATTCCGCTCGATAATCAGCTTTGTCATCAGGTAAATAAGGATTGCTGCCAGTGCAACAGAAAATACATTCATCAGATAGAACATGCCGCCCATAGATACATCAAGCTGTCTTGATACCTTGGTGAGGTCATCTTCTGTAATGGTCGTCATGATATAGGCATCCTCAATATCGGTAATCTTCTTATCGGAGAAATATCCATTGAAATAATCCTCCTCTTTGTCAAATACATCCCGATATTCCTCTTCCGGCATAAAAATTGCCACTGCTGCCGGATACTCATAGATTCCAGCCACCTTAAACTTGTATTTCTTATCTCCATAAGTTTCCTTTAACTCAATGGTATCGCCTTCTGCAAGCCGGTATTTTTCTGCATAACTATCCGAAATGTAAACACCTTCTTTTGGGAAATCAATATCAACATAAGCACTGTCTTTTTCAACTCCATAGACGCTGACCTCTTCGCTGCTGAATTCTGTCGGCATTGTCTTTAAACTACCGGCAAGATAAGTCTCTGCGCCATCTGTTTCCGTTGGAACCGGCGCTTTTAATACATACTGATAATCTGCAAGCATGTGGGACAGCACTTCATCCTGATAATGCTCTAAAAGTGGTGACATCATCATGCCGAAAACCAGCAGAATTTCTGCAAAAGCAATACCGATAAATAAAGTCAGGTAGCCCGCACGGTTCTGTAAAATAATACGGATACGGAACCGGTTAAAGAATTTGAAATGCGGCAGTTTTACTGCTTTTTTCCGCTTTCTTCTGCTCAAATCCCTGCGCAGGAAATTCAGTGGTGAAATACGCAGTTTGGAAGAAATCAAAAGCAGATTTATAACAATCATTATGATTGCCGGAATCACCGTTGTCAGGATAAACGCATCCCCATTCCAGATGGTATGGTAGGTCGGCAGACTATAGCTTCCATAGTACAAATCTGCTACCATATTTTTAAATACGGTATAGCCAAGTATATTTCCAATAATTGCTGCTACGATTGTCACCAGTACCGGAAGATGCAGATAATGCCGCAGCAGTTCTCCTCTGGTATAGCCGGATGCACGCAGTGTTCCGATGACTGCTGCTTCTTTTGTAATCGTATTATTGGTGGTAACTGCAAAGACAAATGCCATAATCGCTATCAGGATATATAACAACGTCATTACCATTGTTTTGTCTCCACCCATATCATCTCCCGTAAAATGAATTGCCTGATTGGAAAATGCCGGTATGTATGCTGCTATTGCCGCCTTACTGCCCAGCACTTTCATAAAATCTTCTGCTTTCTCTTTTGCTTCCGTATCATCAGCCGGAGTTTTTTCATATTTCCAGGAATAGCTGTAATGGAGATTTCCGGTACCATAAGCATCAAAGGCATCCTCTGTGGCAATGGCAACGCCAAATTTTATGGCATCAAACATCAGATCCTTGCTATCGGAAAACAGCGCACTGTAATCCGATAATGCCACCAGACCACTGATGGTCTTTTTCTCACCGCCTACTTTAATGGTATCTCCTACTTTTAAGGAATTATTGTCCGCATACATCCGGTCAATTGCAATTTCATCTTCCTGCTGCGGCATTTCTCCATCCATCAGACATACTTTATCCACTTCGTTTCTCGGTTTAAAAATACGGAGGGTACTGTCTGACTTGCCATTTACCACCTCTTCTTCCAGATAGTAATTCTCATAAATTGTTACGCCTTCTTTTTCCAGTTCTGTAAGCAGCGTATCGTCAGCTTCTTCCATCAGTTCGAAATTACCGTCTTCAATATTGTACTTTTCAAAACTCTCATTATAGGCAGTTATCATACTGCTTCCTGCCACCAGAAATCCCGATACAAATCCGATAGTAGCTGTCAGGAACAGGAAAATCACAAAATATTTTCCAAAATCTGTTTTCAATTCCCTTGGAATTCGTTTTCTTAATGGACTCTTCACTTTCATCACCGCCTTTACCAGTCAAGTTCCTGTGCAGGAATCTTCACTTCATTGGTGTAATCCTTTCGAATCTGTCCATCACGCAGCTTAATGACACGGTCTGCCATGTTTTTGATGGCATCATTATGGGTAACCATAATAACGGTATTTCCATATTTCTGATTTACATCCTCAATCAACTTCAAAATCTCTTTGGATGTATTGTAATCCAGTGCTCCGGTCGGCTCATCACAGAGCAGAATATCCGGGTTCTTTACAATAGCACGGCCAATGGCTGTGCGCTGCTGCTGTCCACCAGATAACTGGTTTGGCAGCTTATGACGATGCTCATAAAGTCCCAGTGTCTTAAGCAATTCGTCAATGTCTAATGATTTATCACTCAGATATGCTCCTACCTCAATATTTTCCTTCACATTGAGGTTTGGGATCAGATTATACATCTGAAATACATATCCTAAATGGCGGCGGCGGTAATTCGTCAGTGCCTTTTCGTTCATATCTGCTGTTTTCTCCCCATTGATGGAAATATAGCCGCTGTCTGCACTGTCAATTCCTCCGATAATATTCAAAAGTGTTGATTTACCGGAACCAGACGGTCCTAACAATACGCAAATCTCACCTTTTTCAACAGAGAAATTAATTCCCTTCAAAACTTCTGTTTTTGCCTCTCCCTGTCCAAAACTTTTTTTCAAATCCTGAATCTCCAGAAACATATTCATCCTCCTTTTTCTTTTCTGACTCTTTTTTCAGTTCTTTTATTTTGTTACTCCTGCTTCCCTCTTTCCCAATGCTGTACTATTTCCAACTTACTGTTAGCTTTTTGTAACTTTTGTTAGTATAGCCTATCCGTTTGGTAAAAGAAAGGCGTTTACTGATTCTTTTTCTCAATAAACGCCTTTATACTATTTCTTTGCAATGCGCAGTGTCCGCATGGAATTTAAAATTGCAATGACAGATACACCTACATCTGCAAATACTGCTTCCCACATATTGGCAATACCAAATGCACCGAGTATCAGCACAATTGCTTTTACACCAAGTGCAAATACGATATTCTGGTGCACGATGGAAAGTGTCTTTCTTGCAATCTTCACAAGAGATGCAATCTTTCGCACATCATCATCCATAAGAACTACATCTGCAGCTTCGATTGCCGCATCAGACCCCATACTTCCCATTGCAATTCCAATGTCTGCTCTGGTCAGTACTGGTGCATCGTTGATGCCATCACCCACAAATGCAAGTTTTTCTTTCTCATGCTGTTCTTTCAGAAGTGCCTCAACCTGACTTACCTTGTCACCCGGCAGTAATTCTGCATGCACTTCATCCAGTCCCAGTTCATCTGCTACTGCCTGTGCTGCTGCCTTACGGTCTCCGGTCAGCATAACGCATTTCTTCACGCCTACCTTCTTCATGCTATGGATAGCTTCTTTTACGCCCTCCTTAATGGAATCGGAAATTACAATGGTTCCGGCAAATACTCCATCTACCGCAACATAAATCACGGTTCCGGCACTGCTGTTTTCGGTATAGGAAATATTCCGGGCTACCATCATTTTGGCATTTCCAAGCCATACTTCTTTTCCATCTACAAATGTATGAATTCCATGTCCGGCAATTTCTTCCGTTCCATTTACCCGGTTCATATCCAGTTCTTTGCCATAGGCTTCACGCACCGAATTAGCAATCGGATGATTGGAATATCCTTCTACATGGGCTGCAAGCTCTAAGAGTTCCTCTTTGCTTCCATTTACCGGAAGTACCTCAGATACCTTGAACTCGCCTTTGGTCAGTGTACCGGTTTTATCAAATACGATAGTGGTCATCTCAGCCACTGCCTCTAAATAGTTACTTCCTTTTACCAGAACACCTAAGTTAGAAGATGCTCCGATACCACCGAAGAATCCCAATGGGACTGAGATTACAAGGGCACACGGGCAGGAAATAACAAGGAAAATGCAGGCTCTCTGAATCCACTCAGCCCAGCCGCCGCCTAAAATAATCGGTGGCAGGATTGCAAGAATTACTGCTCCAATGGTAACAACCGGAGTGTAATATTTTGCAAATCTGGTGATAAAGTTCTCCACTCTTGCTTTCTTGCTGCTGGCATTCTCCACCAGTTCCAGAATCTTGGATACTGTAGAATCTTCGAATGCTTTTGTTACTTTTACCTTTAAAGTACCGCTTCCATTGACACAGCCGCTGATGATTTCATCACCTTCTGCTGCTCTTCTTGGAACAGATTCTCCGGTCAGTGCTGCGGTATCGACCATGGACTCACCTTCTACTACAATTCCATCCAGCGGAATACGCTCGCCTGGTTTTACCACGATGACAGTGCCGATTTCCACATCATCCGGATCTACCTGGACTAATTTGCCATCCTCTTCCACATTGGCATATTCCGGACAAATGTCCATCATATCTGCAATGGACTGCCTGGATTTTCCAACTGCATAGCCCTGGAAAAGTTCTCCAATCTGATAGAACAGCATAACTGCAACACCCTCGGAATACTCCCGTACTCCAAATGCTCCAAACGTTGCAATCATCATCAGAAAGTTCTCATCAAATACCTGTCCATGACTGATATTCCGAAATGCCTTAAATATAATATCATAGCCAATCAGAAGATACGGTACCAGATAAATAATAAAAATCAGGACTGGCTGTGTAATCTGTTCTAAGATACCAACGTGTTCCAATACCAGAAGTGCTACAAACAGCACTGCAGTAACCAGAATACGTTCCAGCATTTTTTTCTGATTCTTTGTCATAAGCTATCTCCTATCGCAGAATCCGGCAGTCCGGTTCTACCTTTGCACATATCTTTACTACTTCATCCATAATTTCTTCAAAACGCTCATCTTCTGCATCGATGGTCATTTTCTGTGTCATGAAGCTTACTACTGCATCATTGACTCCCGGGATTTTCTTGATTGCATCTTCCATTTTTGCTGCACAGTTTGCACAGTCTAAGTCTTCCAATTTAAATTTTTTCTTCATAATAATGTCCTCCTCATTCTTCAATATGTTCTCTGCCCTGGTCGATAATGGTTCTTACATGTTCATCTGCCAGTGAATAAAATACGGATTTTCCTTCCCGCCTGCTGCTGACTAACTTTGCCTGTTTTAAAATTTTTAACTGATGGGATACCGCCGACTGCGTCATATTCAACGTCTCTGCCAGATCACACACACATACTTCTGAGCCAAACAACACAAACAGAATCCGGATTCTGGTAGAATCACCAAATACTTTAAAAAGCTCTGCCAGATCATATAATTCATCTTCATCCGGCATCTTCTCTCTTGCCTTCTTCAGAAGCTCTGCATGAATGCAGTTTTCTTCGCAGCATTCTACATCGTTCATTGCCATCTTCTCACCTCCAGGTCGTTTTAACATATGAGCATTTGTTCATATGTTCATAATACGCTTGGGATTTCAAATTGTCAATATGAAGTTGGAAATTTTTATAAAAAATTTTTCTATGATATACTCTTATATCTATATTCAGGCAGGACAGCCTCCTGCCACATACAAAGGAGTATTTATTATGCATGATTTTAATTTTGAAATGAACCAGTATTTAACCTACTGCCGCACCCAGAAACGCCTTGATGGCAAAACCTTAAAAGCATACCGCATCGACCTTACACAGTTTGGTACCAGCCTTGCGGCTGCTTTTCCTTCCCTCTCCAGCATATCCGAACTTTCTCCCGCCATATTAGAATCCTATATTGCAACTCTTCACGAACAATTCAAACCGAAAACTGTGAAACGAAAGCTTGCCTCCCTCAAAGCCTTTTTCCACTACCTCGACTACCGCGACCGCATTGTCTCCAATCCTTTTAACAAATTGCATATCAAATTCCGGGAACCGGTGATTCTGCCTAAAACCATTCCGCTTCCTACGATTGAACTGCTTTTATCTTCTATCTATCACCAATACTCCCACGCCGCTACCGATTTCCAGCGAAAAAATGCGCTCCGGGATGCTGCTGTTATCGAGCTGCTCTTCGCCACCGGCATCCGAATCTCTGAGCTGTGTTCCATCACACCGGATGACATCAACCTTTCCAACCGGACTCTGCTTATCTTCGGCAAAGGTTCCAAAGAGCGGCTCCTCCAGATTGGCAATGACGATGTTGTCCATACCCTGCTGGAATACCGGAAATGTTACCTTCCTGACATTAAGCGTACCAACCGCTTCTTCGTCAACCAGGCAGGACGCCCACTCTCCGACCAGTATGTCCGTCGAACCATCCGGAAATACTGCAGCCTTGCTTCCATTGATATGCACATCACTCCGCACATGTTCCGCCACACCTTCGCCACCAGCCTCTTAGAAGCTGACGTGGATATCCGCTACATCCAGGAAATGCTGGGGCACAGTTCCATCCACATCACAGAAATCTACACCCATGTCTCCACGGCAAAGCAGCGGGATATTCTGATGAATAAGCATCCGAGGAAGGATTTCAGGGTGGGGTAAAAATCGAAAAGGACTGTTAGAATTGGCAGCATTTTTACGGTGTTTTTGCCTTTCTAACAGTCCTTTTAGGGGGGGATATTTATTCTATATTATATTTCTATTTTATTCTTTGCAGGAGTGCTTTTACTTCTCTTACGTCTGTATCTGTCATCTCTGCAATCTGCTCTGGTGAATAACCTTTTCTGCTCATGCGTGCAAAGATTTCTGCCATCCCATCTTCTTTTATTCCCTGACTCAAATTACACATGATGTTCACATCCTCTCATGTGGATTTTTCTGTGCGAAATTATTGTAACACGAAATGACAGATGAGGATAGCAGAATTTAAACGAGCGCTGTTTGGAATTGTTAATTATGGATTGTTATGGCTTGAAATGATGGATAATCCGGTATTATCCGTTAGTAAGGAACTATTCCAAATGTTCAGGAAGGTGATAAAATGAAACTTA
>NZ_JAJEQU010000018.1:0-47924 GCF_020687575.1 Roseburia sp. CLA-AA-H209 | reverse complement strand
ATCAGTTTAAACTCATAACTATAACGCATAAAAACACCCTCCTTACTGGTTGTCCAGTAAAGAGGGTACATATCATACAATCGTTCTTCCAGGGTCTTTTCTATCTTTACTGTTTATTTTACCTGCTTTTATAAATCTTTAAGCACATCATCATAAAGGGCATCTAACATTTCCTTCAACTGCTTTTCAATGGTATCAAAATAAATTTCTGCTGTATCGTTGTCAAATTCCATCTCATTGCCGATTTCCATCACAATGTCAAGGATTCCGCTATTCAACTCATCAATTGCATTTTCCACAATCTCTTCAAAAGTGCAGTAGGCATCGCCTGTCATATGCACAATAAAATCTTTCTTATCTATCTTTCCACGGAATTTGTATTCATCGGTAAAAAGGCTCCAGCCATCTCCGGCTGCCTCCCGCATCTCATTCCGAATGGATTTATAATCCAGTGGTACATAGTTCTGCTTAAAAAATTCTTCAAACGATGCTTTATCTTTATATTCTTCCATTCCAATTCCTCTGTCTGTCTAAATTTCCTGTAAATGTTCTAACGCCTGCTCCGGCAAAATGCATTTTCCATGCTCCATAATATATGCCCGGGTCGGTCCATGCGCATAAATATCATCTGCAAATTCCAAAGAAGCACTTAAAAGACGACAAAGCTGTTTATCACTAAGTTCTCCCTTCTCAAGCAAAAGATAATAAGCATCCTCTCTGGTCAGATAATAAAGACTACTCTTCATCGGCAGTTCCAGACGGACGCCCTTGGCATAAAAAATTGCACGTTCCATGCTTGCAAAGCAAAGCTGATAAAAATTCCGGTCTTTTAGTGTAAAGCCACCGGCAGACTGTTTCTTATCTGTGCTTTCTTCTGCCTTGGAATCTGACTGCTCCGGCTGTATTTCTGCAATGCCTTCATCCGTATGATTCTGATTTGCCAGCTCTTTTGACGTCTGTTTCAGCTTTTCAATATCAGGAGCATTCTTAACCAGACTTTCTACTGCAGACTTCAGATTTTCCAACATATTGCTGATGCCAAGCTCCGGCTTCTCCGAAAAAGTAAGTGCCAGCGTATGCTCCGGCAGTACTGCAACCTGAATGGTAATATTTCCACCCTGTACTTTATATCCGACCTCTTCTTCTGCCATGGAAATAATCTTACGCAGAAACGATTCTGTTCTTCCGTCATTCTGCAGAAAATCATCTACTTCCAGCCCATTTTCCATTAATTCTTCTTCTGAAATAATACAGCGCACCGTATCCACATCGATTCTTTTAAATCTCATAAACAATCACCTGCCATTATTCTCGCTGCGTTTTCCCTTATTTGTAACCTTACTATACACTAAAAGCCCTTTCTTTTCAACCGGAAAGCTTTTATAATATAGGTATCCAAGGTATTAAGCCCGTAAACAGCCGGCAATTCCATAATACGGTAAAGGAGGAGCATTATGCACCGGATTATCTTTCATATTGATGTCAATTCTGCTTTTTTAAGCTGGAGTGCTGTCGACCGCCTAGAGCATGGTGAAACTTTAGATATCCGCACTATACCGGCAATTATTGGCGGTGACTCTGCTACAAGACACGGTGTGGTTCTTGCCAAGTCTGTGCCTGCCAAAGCCTATAAGATTGTCACCGGCGAACCGGTTGCCAATGCTTTACGCAAATGTCCTACCCTTATGCTGGTTCCGCCGGATCATGCCATGTACCAGAAAAAAAGCCATGCACTTATGGAACTGCTGCATACCTACACCGATGATATCGAGCAGCTTTCCATAGATGAATGTTTTCTTGACTTTACGCCCATTGCCCACCGGTATGAATCTCCTCTTGCAGCAGCCAAAATCATTTCTGCAAATATTAAATCACGATTTGGTTTTACCGTTAATATTGGAATTGCTCCAAATAAGCTTCTGGCGAAGATGGCAAGTGATTTTACCAAGCCGGATCGGATTCACACTCTTTTTCCGGATGAAATTGCAAAAAAAATGTGGCCGCTTCCGGTGGATGATCTCTACATGGTAGGGCATTCCAGTGCTGCCCGGTTGAAAGCACTTGGCATCCGTACCATCGGAGAACTTGCAGCCACTGACCCGGATTACCTCCGGCAGGAATTCAAAAGCCACGGCACACTGATGTGGGAATATGCCAATGGAATCGGAGATGACCATGTGCATTCTATCAAGCGGGAAGCCAAGGGGATTGGCAATTCCACCACTTTAAAGGAGGACGCCCGCACCTTAGCAGATGCAAAAAAGGTTCTGCTCTCTCTTTCCGAATCTGTATCCATTCGCCTTCGGAAAGAAAAAATGTTAGCCCAGAGTATTACGGTAGAAATCCGCTATCATGATTTTACCAATACTTCCCACCAGTGCAGTCTCCTCTCAGCCACAAATACTACAGATGCCCTATATAAAACTGCCGTTTCCCTTTTCCAGCAGCTCTGGAATAGTGAACCTGTCCGGCTCCTTGGCATCCGTACCAGCCGTCTGCTTCCTGAAGATGCACCGGTGCAGCTTTCTATTTTTGATTATGCAGCCGATTCATCGGCATCTGCCATGATTTCCACAGAAAGTACAGCTTCCGGCAGTCCGCTCCCAGATGGCAATAAAAAAAGCTGCACCCAGATGCCTTCTGCCAATAAGCAAAAGCAACTGGATGCAGCCATTGATTCTATTCGGAAACGTTTTGGGTCGAAGGCTCTTGTCCGGGGGAGTTTTCTTCCGTCTCCTGAGTCAGATCCGAAAAAGAATCATCCATCGGACTGACGTTTGAGATGGTATAGTAGAATAATGGATCCGGAAGTTCATCCTTATATCCATTATCGTTTAATATAAACTGGAAGGTTCTGTTACTGCTTCCCTCTGCATCACTATAGGTTAAGAGGGAGGCCGTTACAAGATAACTTCCATCCTCTTGTGCAATCCAGTCGTCAAGCTGTGCCTGCACCGTCGTATCCTCACCATAAGGTTACACTGCCATCGGCTTCCCGAAGATAACTGTATTTTATCAGTGCTGCCACCAGATAATTCCAATAACTTTCTGTGGAATCAGCCGGATACGCCAGCGAAATGCTGCCATCCTGATATTCCATCACAACATCCAATAACGGCAGGATACTCTACCGTCTCTTCTTTCTTACAACCAGAAAACAGTAAACTTCCTGCCAGAAGAAAGGTAAGTAAAAGTGCGCCTTTTCTTCCTTTTTTCGTGGTTCTCATCATGCATTTCTCCTTCCGTATACATAAGTTGCAAAATAAATGATGGCTGCTACAATCACAATCATCGGACCTGTTGCAACATTGGTAAAATAGGAAATCATCAATCCGAGCAATCCCGAAAACAGAGAAAAGATAACGGAAAATAAATGATACTCCCGCATGTTGACCGAAATATTCCGGCTTGCTGCTGCCGGAAGAATCAGCAGTGCATTGATGATCAAAATTCCAATCCATTTAATGGAAAGCATTACAATTAATGCAATAAAAATTGCAAAAATATTTTCTATCAGCTTCACCCGGATTCCCCGGCTCTTTGCCAGCGCCCGGTGCAGGCTTACCGCATTTAACTTATTAAATGCCACGCCCCAGAAAATCAGTGTTGCCGCAAAAATCAGAATCAGATAAATAATTTCCTTTTTAGAGATGCTTAAAACATCACCTACCAAAAGACTGGAATATTTGCTGAAATTGCCACCTTTCGATAAGATGGCCAGTCCCACAGCAATACACGCTGAAGAAAAAACGGAGATAATCGTATCTCTGGATGCCGATGCTTTACTGCTGATATAGTTTAGTAATAATGCAAAAATTACTGCAAAAATAATCATGGATAAGGTCGTATCTGCAACTCCCATCACAACGCCAAGAGCAATTCCCGTCAATGCAGAATGACCTAATGCATCTGAGAAAAATGCCATTTTGTTATTTACAATCATGGTTCCAAGGATTCCAAACAATGGTGTGATAATCAGGATTGCGATAAATGCATTCCGCATAAATCCATAAGACCACCACGCGGTAAAAAATTCTATCATCCCCGCACCTCCATATCTGTAAATACCTGTTTAAAAGCATCACTGTCATAGACTTCCTTCGGTGTTCCCTGGGTCAGCACTTTGCCATCTATGAGAACCACATGGTCTGCATATTTTCTTACATAATCAAGGTCATGGGAAATCAGTAAAACTGCCAGGTCAAAATTTTCCTTCAGATATTCGATATTCCGGTAAAATAACTCCATCCCATTCTGATCAATACCAGACACCGGCTCATCCAAAAGCAGCAGATTCGGTTCATCCATCACTGCCATGGAAAGAAGTACACGCTGTAATTCCCCACCGGAAAGATTACATACCTGCTTGTCAATCAAATGCTCGGCTTCAAACATTTTTAAGCTTTCTTTAATTTCCTGATATAGTTTTTTGCTCTTATATAAAAATACCGGCCGGTTGGACTGATAGCTTGCAATCATATCATAGACACTGACCGGAGTGGATTTCTCGATATTTAGATTCTGTGGTACATAACCAATCTTAAGCTTCTGGATATGACCATTTTCCCTGTCCTTAAATTCAATGCTTCCCGTGTGTGGAATGTCATTTAAAATAGCCCGGATCAGAGTTGATTTTCCTGCTCCGTTCCGACCAATCAGTACCGTCAGTGTTCCACAATGAATATGCAGATTCACATCTGACAATATCTGCTGTTCTCCAATAGTAACACCCAGATGGTTGATCCGGATACAATGCAGTCCACATGGTTTTACTATTTTTCTCATTCTGCAAAAGCCTCCTTCAGCAGTTCCATATTATGTCTCATTGCATCAAGATAGCTGTCCTTTTCATACTCCCCACGGGTTAAGGTATCAAGATAACATACTTTCGCATCGGTCTCCCGTTCTACCGTATCTCCCATATCTTTGCCATAGAGTTCTTCTGCCAGCACCACTGATATATCATTCTTTTCAATGGCTCCCATCACATCTGCCACTTCACCGGCACTGACCTGACGCTCCTCATCCAAATCCATGGTATAGGAAATCTCCATATCATAGTCCTCTGCCACATAGGCATAGGCTTCATGGAAAATAACAATATGCTTTCCTGCTAATTCTTCCTTTAAGGACTGCTGCTCGCTCTCTAAATCCTCAAGCTTTGCCAGGTACTCCTTTGCATTGCTTTCATAGGCATCCTGATGCTTCGGATCTATCCTGCAAAGACCTTCTAAAATATTTTTCACCTGCTGCTTATATAACGCAATGCTCATCCATGCATGGGCATTCACATCCCCGTGATTGTGCCCATCTTCATGAGTATCCTCGGTATCTCCGTGGATATGCTCCTCTGCAGCATCTTCATGGGCATCTCCGTGAGCATGTTCCTCTCCTTCATCCTCTTCGGACAAAAGATTAAGTCCCTCGCAGGCATTTACAATGGAAAGATTCTTATAATCTGCTGCCACATCCGATAAAAAAGATTCGATTCCGCCGCCATTTACAATAAACACATCTGCACCGGAAAGGAGCTTCATGTCTGCCGGAGTCAACTGGTAATCGTGAAGGCAGCCGGTCTGCGGCTCACTGAGATTCTGCAAATCCACACCCGGAGTGTCTCCGATGACATTCATTGCTGCAATATACATCGGATAAAAGGATGTTACTACCGTAAGTTCACTATCCTGCTGTTTTGTCTCTTCTTTTACATATAATTGTGTCAGTCCTGCACCAGTCAATAAAAGTACCAGCAGAAGAACCGTTACAAATACATATTTATTCTTCATAGCCAACAGCCTCATCCATAATCTGCCAGATTTCTTCCCTGCCCTGCTTGGTTACTGCAGAAAACGGAACAATTACCGTTCCCGGTTTTACTTTCAGACCTTCTTTTACTGCCTTGATACATTTTGGCACCTGGCTTCTCTTCAGCTTGTCCAGCTTGGTTGCCACAATAACCGGATCAAAGCCCTGATGGATAATCCAGTCATACATCAGTTTATCATTGGCAGACGGGTCATGCCTGATATCAATTAATAAGAATACCCGGCGCAGCTGCTTTGAGGTATGCAGATAATTTTCAATCATTTTACCCCATTTTGCTTTCTCACTCTCTGCTACTTTCGCATAACCATATCCCGGCAAATCCACCAGATACATGGCATCATTGATATTATAGAAATTAATGGTCTGTGTCTTTCCCGGCTGTGCAGAGGTTCTTGCAAGGGATTTCCGGTTCATCAGTGCATTAATTAATGATGACTTTCCAACATTGGATTTTCCTGCAAATGCCACCTCCGGCAATGTATTCTCCGGAAGCTTACTGGTAACACCACACACCGTTTCCAAGTTTACTTCTTTTATAACCATTTTCTGCTCCTTTACTACTCTTTTACAAAAGCAACCTTTAAGATATCTTCGATGGTATCTGCATAGACAATTTCTAAATCCTTTTTAATCTCTGCTGAGAGTTCCTCGATATCTTTTTCATTTTTTCCCGGCACACAGACTGTCCGGATACCGGCATTTTTCGCTGCTAATGTTTTCTCTTTTAATCCACCAATCGGAAGCACTCTGCCGCGGAGGGTAATCTCTCCTGTCATGGCAACATCAGCACGCACCTTTTTCCCGGTAATGGCAGAAAGCATTGCGGTTGCCATGGTAACACCGGCGGACGGTCCATCCTTTGGTACGGCTCCTTCCGGAATGTGGATATGTATATCATGTCTGGTAAAGAAATCGTCCGGTATCTGATACTGCTCATTGACAGAACGGATATAACTGATTCCAGCCTGTGCAGACTCTTTCATGACATCGCCAAGCTGTCCTGTCAGTTTAAATTCACCTTTTCCCGGCATTACATTTACTTCGATTTCTAATGTATCGCCACCGACACTGGTCCATGCCAATCCCCGGACAATACCAACCTCGTCCTTCTCATTCTTCTTATCAAAGGTATATTTCTCTTTGCCAAGATAATGTTCTAAGTTCTTTGTGCTTATAGTAACTTTCTTTTTCTTGCCCTCGTAAATCTCTCTTGCTGCTTTTCTGCAGATTTCACCGATTTTGCGTTCTAAGTTACGCACACCGGCTTCTCTTGTATAGCTGCGAATCAGCTGCTCAATTGCACCATTCTGGAATGTAAGCTCTGATTCCTTTAAGCCATTTTTCTCAATCTGCTTTGCTATAAGATGCTCTTTTGCAATGTGAGCCTTTTCATTTTCCGTATAACTGCTTACCTCAATCAGCTCCATACGGTCTAACAGAGGTCTTGGTATTGTCTGTACGGAATTGGCTGTCGCAATAAACAATACCTCAGACAAATCTACCGGAAGCTCCACATAGTGGTCCCTGAAATGGCTGTTCTGCTCATTATCCAATACTTCCAGCAGTGCAGAAGATGTATCTCCCTTATAATCACTGCTTACTTTATCAATCTCATCTAAAAGCATCAGCGGGTTCTTTACTCCGGCACTCTTTAAACCATTAATAATTCTGCCCGGCATTGCCCCCACATAGGTCTTTCTGTGTCCACGAATCTCTGCCTCATCACGGACACCGCCGAGACAGATTCTGACATACTTTTTATTCAATGCTTTTGCCACAGAACGGGCAATGCTTGTCTTGCCGGTTCCAGGAGGTCCCACCAGACAGATAATTGGACTTTCTCCTTTATGAGTCAGATTCCGGACTGCTAAGAATTCCAGCATACGCTCTTTTACTTTTTCCAGTCCGTAGTGGTCTTCGTCTAAAATTTTCTCTGCATTAGCTAAATCTTTATTATCCTTAGAAGCCTTATTCCATGGCAGTTCCAGCAATGTCTCAATATAGCCTCTGCTGACTGCACTTTCCGAAGAACTGGATGCAATATTCTTAAAACGCTCAATCTCTTTTTTAATTCTCTCTTTGACCGTCTTATCTGCCTTCAGCTTCTTTACTTCCTCTAAAAAGTGTTCCGCATCTGACTGTGTATTATCCTCACCTAGTTCTTCCCGAATCAGTTTCATCTGTTCCCGCAAAAGATATTCCTTCTGATTCTTATCCACGCGTTCTTTCACCTTCGCCTGAAATTCATTTTTCAGGGAAATAACTTCTACTTCATTCAGCAGAATTGCCATTAAAGTCTCATACTGGGAAGTGAGATCTACTGCCTCTAAGATTTTCTGTTTCTGGATATAATAAAGCGGCAGATTGTATGCAACCTGCTGCATCAAAGTTCCAACGTCCTGCTGTTCTTCTACCTGACGTAAGAATTCTTTGCTCATATGTCCATTGGCTTTTTGATATTTCAGTACGGTTTCCCTGATACAGCGAAGCATTGCTTCCTTCGCTTCCGGCATCAGTTCTTCCTCTTCTGCCGTTTTTTCATCAAAAAGGATGACCTCTGCCATCAGATACTTCTCCTGTGACAGAAAAGAGGCTAACTCGCCTCTTTCCAATCCTTCTACCAAAACACGCACGATTTCATTTGGCATCTTTATTACCTGCTTTACTTCAGCAATAACACCAATCTGATATAAATCATCCCTGGCCGGCTCCTCTACGGAAGCATCCTGCTGTGTAATCAGGAATATTTTCTGGTCTCCAACCATCGCCTCTTCTATGGCATGAATGGAACGGTCCCTGCTAATATCAAAATGAGCCACCATTCCCGGCAGAATGGTCATTCCACGAAGTGCAACTGCCGGTAAATGAATTACTGTCCTGCTCATCTTTTTCTCCTCTTATTTATGCGTTATGATATTCTATCTTCGCTTTCTTGTCTTCTACCGTTTCTTTTGTAATGGTGCATTTTACAATACTCTCATCAGAAGGAATCTGATACATTAAATCCATCATGGTATCTTCCATAATTGCACGAAGTCCACGGGCACCGGTCTTACGGGCTAAGGATTTCTCTGCAATTGCTTCTACTGCATCATCTTCAAATTCCAGCTCTACGCCGTCAATTTCAAACAGCTTCTTATACTGCTTAATCAGGGAATTCTTCGGCTCCTTTAAGATACGGATTAACGCTTCCTTATCCAGCTGCTCTAAGGACACATTTACCGGAACACGTCCGATAAACTCCGGAATCAGACCGAATTTAATAAAATCTCCCGGCAGTACCTGCTTTAAGACTTCGCTCAGATTACGCTCGGTACGGTCTGCAATATCTGCGTTAAAGCCGATGGATTTCTGATCCATACGCTGCTCGATAATCTTCTCTAATCCATCAAATGCTCCACCACAGATAAATAAAATATTCGTAGTATCAATCTGGATTAATTCCTGCTGTGGATGCTTTCTTCCACCCTGTGGTGGAACGGAAGCCACAGTTCCCTCTAAGATTTTTAATAATGCCTGCTGTACACCTTCACCGGACACATCTCTGGTAATGGATACATTTTCGGATTTCTTCGTAATCTTATCAATCTCATCGATGTAAATGATTCCGCACTGGGCGCGCTCGATATTGTAATCTGCTGCCTGAATCAGTTTCAGAAGGATATTCTCTACGTCTTCACCGACATATCCTGCTTCTGTTAATGTGGTGGCATCTGCAATGGCAAACGGTACATTTAAGACTCTTGCCAGTGTCTGTGCCAGAAGGGTCTTACCGGAACCGGTCGGTCCTAACATCAGAATGTTACTCTTCTGCAATTCCACATCATTCATATCTACATCAGAAGTAATTCTTTTATAGTGATTATATACAGCTACAGAAAGAACTTTTTTGGCTTCGTCCTGACCGATTACATATTCATCTAAAAATTTCTTCATCTCTTCCGGTTTAATCAGGTTGATTTCTTCTAAATCTTCCTTTCCTTTTCCGGAAATCTCCTCATCTTCGAATTCCTCCTCTATGATTTCTGCACAGATGTCCACGCATTCATCACAGATATATGCACCGTTTGGTCCTGCAATCAGCTTGCGTACCTGATCCTGTGATTTTCCGCAAAAGGAACATCTGATTTTGTCCTCGCTATTTCTTCCTGCCATCTTTCCACCTCGATTATTTCCATCTATCTTTTCTAAATCCTTCGTAAAAAAGGTAAAGGCTGCCCGTAGTCGAATTCCGCATATGTGCTTCGGATAATCCGCCCAGAGACAGCCTCTTTCTTATTTCTCTTATCTTGCTGTAATTACACCGTCAATCAGGCCATACTCCTTTGCCTCTTCTGCGGACATATAATAGTCACGCTCTGTATCTGCGGCAATTACATCATATGGCTTTCCGGTATTTGCAGCTAAAATCTCGTTCAAACGTTTCTTGGTCTTTAAGATATTCTCTGCTGCAATCTGAATCTCAGTTGCCTGTCCTTTTGCTCCACCGGAAGGCTGATGTATCATAATCTCTGCATTTGGTAATGCAAATCTCTTTCCTTTTGTTCCACCGGACAACAGGAATGCACCCATGCTGGCTGCAAGTCCGATACAAATTGTAGATACATCACATTTGATATACTGCATGGTATCATAAATTGCCAATCCGCCTGTTACAATTCCACCCGGAGAATTGATGTATAACTGAATGTCTTTTCCCGGATCTTCGGACTCTAAGAATAAAAGCTGTGCCACTACCAGACTGGCTGTGGTCTCATTTACCTCTTCACCAAGGAAAATAATTCTATCCTTTAATAATCTGGAGTATATGTCGTAACTACGCTCTCCTCTGCTGGTCTGTTCAATGACATAAGGTACTAAACTCATATGATAACCTCCATTTCTACCATACATTCTGCTGCAACTTTATCTCTGGTTCAAGTGGTTTGCGTAAAACAGACCGACCTGATTCCAAGTCAGTCTGTCTCTTTACGTGCTTCTCTTATGCTTCTGCGTTAGCTGCTGCTTCTGCTTCTTTTTCTTTTTTAGTCTTAGCTTTTGCTCTTTCTTTTACATTGTCCATGATGAACTGAACTGCTTTTTCAATTGCAATATCACGTTTCATGGATTCTTTCTCGTCATCGCCAACATACTCTTTGAGCTTATCAGCTTCCATTCCGTATGCTTTTGCCATCTTCTCGATTTCAGCATTTACATCATCTTCTGTAATCTCGAAGTTTTCTTCTTTTGCAATCTGTTCTAATACTAAGCTGCTCTGGATTCTTGTTAATGCTTCCGGACGAACCTGCTCTTTCATCTTGTCCATAGTCATTCCAGAGAACTGCATATACTGGTCAAAGCTTAATCCCTGCTGGGCAAGTCTCTGAGCGAATTCCTGAATCATATTCTGTACCTGGGATTCAATCATTGCATCCGGGATTTCCATCTCAGATTTCTCGATAATCTTCTTGATTGCTTCATCCTCTTTGGTACGTTTTGCATTGTTCTCTTTGGTCTCTTCTAAGTTCTTCTTCACGCTCTCTTTGTATTCTTCTAAAGTTTCGAATTCAGAAACATCAGATGCGAACTCATCGTTTAACTCTGGAAGTTCTTTTGTCTTAATCTCGTTAATCTTAACTTTGAATACTGCTGGTTTTCCAGCTAAGTCTTCTGCATGATATTCCTTCGGGAATGTAACGTTTACTTCTACCTCATCGCCAGTGTTCTTTCCTACTAACTGATCTTCGAATGTATCGATGAAGGAATGGGAACCGATCTCTAATGGATGATTCTCTCCTTTTCCACCTTCAAATGCGACACCGTCTACGAATCCTTCGTAGTCGATAACTGCTGTATCACCTTCTGCAACAGGTCTGTCTGTTACAGTTACAGTTCTTGCATTGTTATTTCTTTCTCTCTCTAATGCTTCTGCAACTTCTTCATCAGATACGGATGTGTCAATCTTTGTTACAGTTACACCATTATATTTGCCAAGTTTAACTTCTGGTCTCTTTGCAACTTCTGCTGTAAAGATGAATGGTTTTCCTTTTTCTAACTGAACTACATCAACAGTTGGCTGGGAAACGATATCTACACCGCTCTCATCGATTGCTGCCGGATAAGCTTCCTGCATCATGATATTTGCAGCATCTTCATAAAAGATTTCCGGACCATACATTTTCTCTACCATAGCCATTGGAACTTTTCCTTTACGGAATCCAGGGATGCTGATTTTGTTTTTCTGCTTATTGTATGCAGCTTTCAAAGCCTCTGCCACTTTATCTTCTGCCACTTCAATTGTAAGCTTTACCATATTTTTCTCTAAATTTTCAACCTGTACACTCATTCTCGTTTCTTCCTCCTTATAACTATATATAAAATATACATGTACAAATATTTTCTTATCTTACGACTGCTCCCCTAAAAATAGGCATACTTAGAGCTACTAACAGTCATTTAGAGATTATAACACACCGTTTGTAAAATTACTAGCTTTTTTTTCGGTACAAGATTTCAACCGGATTTCAATTGGTGACAGTCATGTAAAAAGCCCCCGGGAAATGCACTTTCGCGCTTTTCCCGAAGGCTTTTTGTCTTTCTTCTTATTTAGACATCTGCTCTTCCTGTCTCATGATCATTTTCTTAACCATTTCTCCACCGATAGAGCCAGCCTGTCTGGATGTCAGGTCACCGTTGTATCCCTCTTTTAAAGGTACTCCGATTTCAGATGCAACCTCCTGTTTAAAACGGTGCATTGCCTCTTTTGCCTGTGGCACTGCCATCTGGTTACTTGAATTAGAACTGTTTGTTCCGCTCATTTGTTTCTACCTCCATAGTTTCTTCTCTTTGTTATCTATTTTCAGATAAGCTTTTGTTAGTTGCTTATCCTGTTTTTAGTATGGCTTCCAGAGAATAAATTATGTTGGTAAGTTCTGGTTATTTTTATTTAAAATACATGATATTTGCTTCCATCGCATCAATATCTGCCTGTGGATCCAGCCACTTTACAATAGCCATGGCAAATTCAATGGCTGTTCCCATGCCCCGGCTGGTAACGATGTTGCCATCTACTGCAACTTTTTCTGCTCCGACCCTGGCTCCAAGAAGCTTTTCTTCAAAACCTGGATAGCTGACTGCATGTTTACCCTCTAATATTCCATTCTCACCCAATACGCTTGGAGCAGCACAGATTGCTGCAGTAAGTTTGCCGCCTGCTGCATAAGATGTAATCACTTTCTTTACAATTTCATGCTTTCCGAGATTTAAGGTTCCAGGCATTCCGCCCGGCAGTACAATTCCATCATAGCTGTCAAAATCAGCTTCCTCTGCCAGTACATCTGCTGCAAACGTAATTCCGTGGGCTCCTGCCACTTCTTTCTTTCCGGTAATGGAAATCATATCAATCGCAATTCCTGCTCTGCGTACCACATCCACTACGGTAAGTCCTTCAATCTCTTCACAGCCATCCGCCATAAAAATTCCGATTTTCTTCATATTATCTTTCTCCTGTTTTCTATTCTCTTCTGATATTACATTTTCTGATATTACATTTTCTAACACGAAATTTTTCTATGCTGTCTCTTATGTTAGCATGGTTACTGCGCTTTTTCAATTCCATGGTTGCAGTGGATTTTAAAATATTTTACAATAAATGTATTATTATTTTCCTGACTATATGGAGGCTATTATGGAAATTGAACGTAAATATTTAATTGATGAGATTCCTTTTGATTTAAAAGACTATTCCTGCAAAGTCATTGAGCAGGGGTATCTCAATACGGACCCTGTAGTGCGGGTGCGCCGCTCCAATGACAAATATATTCTTACTTACAAAGGCTCCGGTCTTATGGTGCGGGAAGAATATAATCTTCCTCTGAATGAAGAGGCTTACCGGCATCTGATTCAAAAAGCAGATGGTATTATCATTTCCAAGAAGCGCTATCTGATTCCATTGACTGACAGGCTGACCATTGAGCTTGATATTTTCGAAGGAGACCTTGCTCCGTTAAAATTAGCCGAAGTGGAATTTGAAACAAAAGAAGAAGCTGAATCCTTCCTTCCGCCGAAGTGGTTTGGGAAAGATGTCACCTTCTCCTCTGATTATCACAATAGCACTTTGAGTCGTGTGGGACTGCCTACCTAAGGCGGGTAGTCTCATAACGGCACATGGTTGCCACACACTGCTTTAACTGTATATAACGGCCGGTTAAATCCCCTTCCGGAATCACCACATCCAATACTACGGAAAAATCATTAATCAGACGGTCTGTAATATCATTTTCCATCTCATTTAAAATCTTATATTTCTCCTCATAGGTATCTGCATCTAAGAAACGTAGCAGGAACGGATTCGCCTGCTCTTCGGATTCTACTGCATCCGGTGCAGCTTCTGTTACGGCTGCCTCTGTTTTCTGCTGTTCCGGTGCTTCTTCCTGCAGTTTTACTTTTTCAAATCTGTATTTCTGCTCTGCTGCCGGATATTTCTCATGGTCTACTTCGCTTACAAACATGGCAAGCGGTCTTGCATATACTTTATAAGCTCCGTAAAGTGCCTGATAAATCACCAGTTCTTCTCTTGTTTCGCTGTGTGTTGCTATGGCTACAATCTGATATAATTTTCCTTTAAAATGTCTGTAAATCTCCCCGGTTGCCGGTCTTCTGCCTTCCATTGCTGTCATCCTCCACTTATCTATGTTCTTTACTGTAATTCAAAACGGTTTAACATTTCAATTCCTTCTGCCACAAAATCTCTTTCAAAATTCAGATTGCCGCTGAAGCCAGTTACCATCAGCTCCTGCACTTTCTTCATATTATCACTTTGTGGAATATCATAAGTAAATTCCATCGGTTCTATTACTTCCATGGCAGACATTTCCTCTGCCGCTGCAGACTGATATTTTTCCGCCAGCCGGTTCTTTAACTGCTGCTGTGCCTGCTGTCTGTTCATCTGCGGATCAGGTGCCTGCTGATACATGGGATGCGGCTGGACTGGTGCCTGTTGGTATGCCCGCTGCGGCTGGGCTGGTGCCTGCTGATATGCCCGTTGTGGCTGGTTCATGGTCTGCTGATATGTACGCTGCGGCTGGTTCATCTGTGGACGATATATCTGCTGTGGCGGCCGCCCCATAGCCGGATTATTTCCACGCCTGTTTTGATTATTGCTTTGCTTTACACTCTGGGACAAAGCAACATATATGATAATAATGATAAATACAATAAAAAGTCCCATATAAAAACCTTCCTTTTTCTATCCTTTTCAAGTTTTTTCTTTTCAAGTTTACCCTATTATTTTATTATACTCAAACAAACCAGCTAAGACAACAACTGATTCTATAATTTTTTCTTGCTGTCAGACTGTCTTTTCTGGACAAAGCGGAGTAGAATTACTATAATAGATAAATAAGATTTATCGAAAATTATTTAAATCAGGAATAGGAATTTTATTATGTTTGGGAAATTTGAAAAACGTATGTCCGGTACACAGATGATAGCGCTTGGTTTTCTATTGCTCATCTTTATCGGAACCATACTTCTGATGCTTCCGGTTTCCAGCCGGAATGGTGAATGGACTCCATTTATAACTGCCCTTTTCACCTCAACCAGTGCTACCTGTGTAACCGGTCTGGTTCTGGTTGACACCTTTACCCACTGGAGCATTTTCGGACAGCTTGTTTTATTAGTTCTGATTCAGATTGGTGGTCTTGGTTTTATCACCATTGGTATTACTGTTTCTTTGATATTACGTAAGAAAATCGGGCTGAAACAGCGTGGTCTTATTAAAGAAAGTTTAAACACCCTTGAAATCGGCGGTGTCGTGCGGCTTGTCCGCCGTGTCATCGGAGGCACGTTTCTTTTTGAAATGTCGGGTGCATTCATTCTGACACTGCGTTTTCTGAAAGACATGGATGTTTTACATGCCATCTATTATGGTATCTTCCATTCTATTTCAGCTTTTTGTAATGCAGGATTCGATTTAATGGGGCGTTACAGTCCATTTTCATCCATTACCAGATTCTACAATGATCCTGTAGTAATTCTTACCATCAGTGCCCTGATCCTGATTGGTGGTATCGGTTTCTTTGTATGGAATGACCTTAGGGAACACGGGCTGCATTGCCGCCACTATGCCCTGCAGACCAAAATGGTTTTAAGTGCTACTGCAGTCTGCCTCTTTGGCGGCACGTTGCTCTTTTATCTTTTTGAGCATAACCGCTTATTTGCCGGTATGAATTTCGGAGAACAGCTTTTGAATTCTTTCTTCTGTACTGTCACCCCACGAACTGCCGGTTTTAACGCTGTTGATAATGGTGCGTTAAGCGAAAGCAGTAAATTTCTTTCTATTGTATTTATGTTTATCGGTGGTGCCCCGGGTTCTACCGCCGGCGGTGTAAAGGTTACAACCATATTTGTTCTATTGTTATCCGTACGTTCCACCTTAACCCGTACTACCGGAACAAATATTTTCGGACGCAGACTGGAAGAATCTGTTATCACCAAATCAGTCGTCGTCCTTATGTTCCAGTTGACGCTGGCACTCAGCGCCACACTGGCAATTACTGCTATTTCCGGTTATCCAATCATTGATGTGGCTTTTGAAGCATTTTCAGCTCTTGACACTGTCGGAATGTCAACCGGTATTACAAGCAGCCTTAGTACCAGCTGTCATATCATTCTAATTCTGTTAATGTATTTAGGACGACTGGGAAGCCTTTCCTTTGCCTTATCATTTACGGATAAGAAAAGGATTGCGCATGTGATGCAGCCGGTAGAAAAAATCAATGTCGGTTAATATCAAATATCTTGATTATACTAGGAGGATTCTATGAAATCATTTTTAATTATTGGACTGGGCCGATTTGGCACTCACCTTTGCAAAGACTTATCAAAACTGGATAATGAGATTATGGTTGTGGACGAGAATGAAGCCGTAATGGAAGATGTTCTCTCTTTTGTCACCAGTGCAAAAATTGGCGACTGCACCAATGAAAAAGTACTTGCCACTTTAGGTGTTGGCAATTTTGACGTCTGCTTTGTCTGTATCGGAAGTAATTTCCAGAGCAGCTTAGAGATTACAAGCCTGCTTAAGGAAATGGGTGCCAGATATGTCGTCAGCAAAGCAAACCGTGATATTCATGCCAAATTTCTGCTGCGGAACGGTGCTGACGAAGTTATCTACCCTGACCGGGATATCGCAGAAAAAATTGCAGTCCGTTTCTCTGCCGACCAGGTCTTTGACTACTTTGAATTAGGCGGTGGCTTCTCCATTTATGAGATTCCGCCATTACCGGAATGGATTGGAAAGAGTATTAAGGATCTAAATTTCCGTGCCTGCTATCATGCCAATATCATCGGTATTAAAACAGATGGTGTCATGAGCCTGCTGCCGGATGCCAATTATATTTTTAAAGACACGGACCATCTGATGGTATTAGGCCACAGAAATGACATCGATAAAATTTTAAAGAAACTGTAAAACTACAGAAAACATGCTTTGTAAGTCCAGCGTTTTCCCGCTGCCCGCATAAGCATCGAAAGAAGAGGTATCCGATGCCCGAATCATCAGATACCTCTTCTTTCTCATATTCTGCTGCAATATTGTTCCTAAGGCTGCTCTGCCTCACTGATTTCTAAATATGCTTTTACAACCTGTACCAGCTTCTCATAGCTTAAGGATGTAGTGTCCAGACAGAAATCGTAATTTCTGGCATCATTCCACTCCCTGCCGGTATAGTATTTGTAATAGTCTGCACGATATTTATCAATCGTGTCTATCTTCTTTTCAATATCCTTCTTAGTCCCGCCATTCTGCTGCATGACACGTTCAATGCAGTCCTTACGCGGTGCGTAGAAAAACAGACTCTTTACATAATCACAATCTTTTAAAACATAATCCGCACAACGTCCGATAATAATGCAGGACTCTTCTTTGGCTACCTCACGGATAATTTTCGCCTGATAGTTAAAGAGATTGTCGTTGGATACAAACTCATCACTATCCGGTGGAAGCACTTCCCCATGATATGCTTTCTTCGCAATACGAAAGAGTGGCATCTTACGCAGTTTCTCATCTGCCTCTCCAAACAATGCCTCATTGATTCCGCTTTCATCGGAAGCCATTCTTATTAACTCACGGTCATAGCAATGAATTCCAAGTTCTTCTGCCAGCTTCTTACCCAGCGTTCTTCCGCCGCTTCCATAACTTCTTGCAATGGTTATTACCGTATGTTTCATATTTAACACCTACTCTCCTAAATATGCCTTTTTAATAGACTCATTATTCATAAGCTCTTTGGCATCACCGCTCAATACAATTTTACCTGTTTCCAGTACATATGCACGGTCTGCAATCGATAATGCTTTCTTTGCATTCTGTTCTACCAGAAGAACCGTTGTACCGGATGCAGATATTTCTTTGATAATGTTAAAAATCTCTTCTACAAAGATTGGAGACAATCCCATGGACGGCTCATCCATAAGGATGATCCTCGGCCTACTCATCAATGCCCGGCCCATGGCAAGCATCTGCTGTTCACCACCACTTAAGGTTCCCGCCAGCTGATTCTTACGTTCCTTTAATCTTGGAAAACTCTTGTATACACGCTCTAAAGACTCTGCAATTTCCTGCTTATCTTTTCTGGTATATGCACCCAGCTTTAAGTTCTCATATACAGAAAGCTCTGCAAATACACGTCTTCCTTCCGGAACATGTGCCATTCCCATGGATACAATCTTGTGTCCCGGAACCTTGGTGATATCTGTTCCTTCAAAAAGAATACTTCCCTTTTTGGCACTGAGCATTCCGGTGATTGTCTGCAGTGTAGTTGTCTTACCTGCACCATTGGCTCCGATTAATGCAATGACTTCTCCTTCATTGACATCAAAGGAAATCCCTTTAATTGCCTGAATCACGCCATAATATACTTCCAAATCTTTTATTTCAAGCATTGCCATTTTATCATCCCTCCTATTCACCCAGATACGCCTTGATAACCTGTGGATTATTCAATACGTCACTGGTATTCCCGCTTGCCAGTACCTGCCCGAAGTTCAATACAGTCAGTTTCTCACAGATACCGGATACCAGTTTCATATCATGTTCAATCAGAAGAATGGTCATATCAAATTCATCCCTTACAAAGCGGATGGTATCCATTAATTCTTTGGTTTCATTTGGGTTCATGCCGGCTGCCGGCTCATCTAAAAGCAGAAGCTTTGGTTCGGTTGCCAATGCTCTTGCGATTTCCAGTTTACGCTGTTTACCATATGGAAGATTGGATGCCAGATAATCTGCTTCATCCTCAAGACCAAATACCTTTAACAGCTCCATTGCCTTTTCATTCATCTCTGCTTCTACTTTAAAATACTTCGGAAGTCTTAGGATTCCGGTTAAAGTAGAATAGGTATGATGATTATGCAGTCCGACTTTTACATTATCCAGCACGGACTGGTCTTTAAAAAGGCGGATATTCTGAAAGGTTCTTGCAATTCCGGCTTTATTAATATCTATGGTTTTCTTTCCGGTAATATCTTTTCCATCCAGTACAATGCTTCCATCATCCGGTTTGTATACACCGGTAAGCATATTAAATACGGTTGTTTTACCTGCACCGTTCGGTCCAATCAGTCCGTATAACTGACCTTTTTCAATCTGCATTTCAAATCCATCTACCGCCCGGAGTCCACCGAAGGAAATTCCAAGATTCTTTACTTCTAACATTGCCATCTTATTGTACCTCCTTCGTTTTCTTTGCAAATAAATTCTTCAAAGAATGTGTCTGTCTCCAGGTAATTGCTGCCGGTGCCCAGTTAAAGAGCATCATTGCAATCAGAACTACCGCATAAATCAGCATACGGTAATCACGCAGTCCACGCAATACTTCCGGAAGCATGGTCAGTACTACGGCTGCAATAATGGAACCACGGAAGCTTCCTATTCCACCGAGTACGACAAATACCAGAATCATGATGGACATATTGTATCCAAAGTTTGCCGGCTGGGCAATCAGACTGGAAAGGTTATGTGCATAAAGCACTCCGCCTGCTCCTGCAATTGCTGCAGAAATGGTAAATGCCATCAGTTTAAACTTTGTAATATTAATGCCAACAGATTCTGCTGCAATACGGTTATCACGGATTGCCATGATGGCACGGCCGCTTCTGGAATTAACCAGATTAAATACTACAAACAATGCAACCAGAATCAAAATAACACCGATTAAGAAAGTAGACTGTCTTGGTGTTCCGGTGATTCCCTTTGCACCATCGATAATCATTTCTCCGGTTCCCGACATATTAAGAGACTTGCTGTCATTGATTGCAAAATGCAGACCGTTTTCATCTTTGCCTACATAAAGAACATTGATGACATTCTTGATAATCTCTCCAAATGCCAGGGTTACGATTGCAAGGTAATCGCCTCTTAAACGAAGTACCGGAATTCCGATTAAGAATCCAAAGAATGCTGCAACAGCAGTTCCGATTAATAAAGCGATGATAAAACGCAGGGTTGGATTCATAGATGAATTTTCCATGCATCGGGTAAAGAAAGCACTGGAAAAAGCGCCGACACACATAAAGCCTGCATGACCAAGACTTAATTCACCCAGATAGCCTACACAGAGGTTCAATCCGATTGCAACGATAGAATAAGTACAAAGTGGTACCAAAAGTCCCTGCATCAGACTGGACATGCTTCCGGTTGCTACCAGAATCTGTACTACGGCAAAAATGATGATTACCATAGCATATGTAATCAAATTACTCTTTGTTGTCTTCTTCATTGTTTTTAAATTCATTTTACTCATTTCTGCCACCTACACTTTCTCATGGATTGGCTTACCAAGAATACCGGTAGGCTTAACCAATAACACGATAATCAATACGGCAAAAACGATAGCATCGGAAAGCTGTGAAGAAATATAAGCTTTTCCTAAGATTTCGATAATACCAAGAAGAATTCCTCCGATAAATGCTCCCGGAATGGAACCGATTCCACCAAATACAGCTGCAGTAAATGCTTTGATACCAGGCATAGATCCGGTATATGGAGTCAGTGTCGGATATGCTGAACACAATAACACACCTGCAATTGCTGCAAGTCCGGAACCAATTGCGAAAGTAAGTGAAATTGTCCCGTTTACATTTACCCCCATAAGCTGTGCTGCATCCTTATCCTCGGATACTGCCAGCATTGCCTGTCCTGCTTTTGTCTTTTTAATAAAAATCATCAGGCCAATCATGATAACAATACATGCCAGGACTGCCACTACCGTAACACCGGTTATGGTAATTCCGCCAATCTTGATATTCTGCAGTGGAACCACAGAACTAAAGGATTTGGTATCTGCGCCAAATATCAGTAATGCAATATTCTGCAGCAAATAGCTGACACCAATTGCGGTAATCAATACTGCCAGTGGAGATGCCTTACGCAAAGGCTTATATGCCACTTTTTCAATTATCACGCCAAGCACAGTGCAGACTACAAC
Organism: Roseburia sp. CLA-AA-H209; assembly: GCF_020687575.1. NCBI lineage: Bacteria > Bacillati > Bacillota > Clostridia > Lachnospirales > Lachnospiraceae > Roseburia > Roseburia sp. CLA-AA-H209. The sequence goes on along the minus strand of NZ_JAJEQU010000018.1, from coordinate 26,631 downwards.
TGCAAGGATTACGCTCAAAAGCGGGTTCATGTTCATGCCGCTCATTGTCATAAATACGACATAGCAGCCAATCATGATAACATCACCATGGGCAAAATTCAGCATCTTAGCAATTCCATACACCATGGTGTAACCCAGTGCAATGATTGCATAGATGCTGCCAAGGCTGATACCGTTGATTAAATACGTTATGAATCTCATAACAACACCTCTTGCTTTCTCTTAGAATATATACCTCTATAATACATAAAAGGGGCTGCCATTGGCAACCCCTCTTTGGCTTATCTGATAAAATACATTACATTCCTACGTATTCACCATTCTGAATTACAACCGCTTTAGGATCTTTGTTTACTTCACCAGTTGCTGACCATGTCATTCCGCTACCTGTTGCACCATCAATGTTGACTTTTGTAATTGCGTCTTTCAATAAATCACAAATATCAGAAGCACTCATATCCGGTGTTGCATTTGCTTCTTCCAATGCTGCTTTGATTGCATAAATTGCATCATAAGCATCAGCTGCAAACTGGTTTGGTGTATCTTTATATTTCTCTTCATATTTAGAAACGAAGTTTGCAGTTTTTTCATCTTTCGAATCTGCTGCAAACGGTGTTAATAACATAAGTCCTTCTGCTAAAGAAGTATCGAAGTTCTTAACACCTAAGATTCCGTCCATACCGTCACATCCGAAGAATGTCGGTGCATATCCCATAGAATCTGCCTGGGTTAAGATAATAGATGCTTCTGTATAGTAGATTGGAAGGAATACCAGATCTGCTTCTGCATCTTTTGCTTTCTGTAACTGTGTAGAAAAATCTGTCTTGGAATCTGCAGTAAATGCTTCTTCTGCAACTACCTCAAAGTTCTGGTTTGCTGCTTCTTCTACAAATTTTGCTTCGATACCTGATGAATAGATATCTGAACTGTTGTAAATAATTGCCACTTTCTTGGCAAGGTTATTCTCACCGATATACTGTGCGGATTTTGTTCCCTGTGCAGGGTCTGTAAAGCATACCTGGAATACATTGTCGTTCTTGATTACATCTGTAGATGATGCAGATGGTGTAATCTGGAACATATTATCTGCTGCAGTTAAATCTGCCACAGATACACAAGGACCTGTTGTAACAGTTCCCATTAATACCTGCATACCCCAGTCTTTTAAGGTGTTGTATGCGTTTGCTGCCTTTTCAGGGTCTCCCTGATCATCCTGGAAATTATATTCAATCTGATGACCGTTAATTCCACCGGCTTCATTAATCTCATCGACAGCAATCTGTGCACCGTTCTGAACGGCTGTTCCGTAAATTGCTGCATCACCGGTAACCGGTCCAATTCCTCCGATATAGAATGCATCTTCATTTTTTGCTTCTTTTGAGCCACAACCTGCAAGGCATCCAACTGCCATCGCTGCGACCAGTATTACACTGACTATTTTTTTCTTCATAATACTTCCTCCTTTAACTCCTAGGTTTCATGTGCCTTATCTTACTACATGAAAATTTGAAAAGCAATACTCATTTTCCCTGCTACTCCTTGATTTTTCTAGGTTTTTCATATGCTTTGCTGCGTTAAAGTGCTAAAGACGCATTGATTTTACTAGGTTGATTTATTTTATTATATAACCGCAGGTTATATATCGCATTCCAAACCGGTATAGTTTAAAACTGCTCATAAATAAACGCCGGTGCTGCAGAATCCTTTGCCAGCATAAAATGCATCCATAGAATCATCAGCAGCAGGTAAAAGAAAATCACTTTACCAAGAAATACTGCCTTCTCATTCTGTCTTATCTTTCCGATAAAATTCATAAATCGCTTCATTTAAATCTACCAGTCCTTTCAATGCTGGATGGGAATTATCCTCAAAGTAATACTCCGTATATTCATTTCCACTTAAATCGGCACACTGCACACCATAATCTTCTGCTATGCATCTTATCTTTTCATAAAATGTGCTCCGCTCTTCTGCCGTCAGCTCCGTATAATCATACCAGTATCCGTTAAAGGGAAGGATTACTACCAAAGGCTCGATTCCCTCCTCCCTGCAAATTGACAGAAAACATTCCAAATCCGAAAATTCCATGGAATCTAAGGTGTACTTCGGATTCTTATGTTTCCCATTGGCAATCAGCGTCTGGTACGTTCCTTTATATACGCTGTCAAACATGCCATAGTCGTTGCCATCCGAAAGCTTATGTCCTTCTGTTTCAGCTTCCTTTCGAAGCTGCTCCCAGGTAGCCTGTGACAGCTTTGCACCACTTTCCCTGTTCCTATGATTGCTGATTCCATCCATCAGTGCCTCTGCCATCACTTTATAATTATTCTTTTCTTCCAACAGTATCTTATGAAAATCTGCTTTTTTCTGCTCCAGCCAGCCTGGTTGTTCTGCTGTATTATCATCCTTCGGCTGATACCATTCCCGGGCTTTTTTTACTCTTTCTGACATGTTTTCATTATCTGCCATGATATTTTGCAGTCTGCCATTGATATAATCTTTGGTTTCCTGACTGATATCCGGATTTTCCAGCAATGCAATATATTCTTCTTCTGAAAAAGCAGCTTCAAACGCCGTGGATTTTACTCCATTTTCTTTAAACCACTGGGGCGAAACGATTAATACTGCCTTCTTATTGGCTGCCTGACTGCCCACCGCGCCCAGCGTAATGGCATGGGTCAGGCTCTGATACCCTGCTTTTCCTACATAAATGGGATCCATATCCGCGCCATCAAAAATCGTATCTCCATGGAATCCACTGCCCTGTCCATGCCGCAGCTCCGAAGAGCCGAATATCAGCACTGCATTTTCATCGGCTGCCATCTTCTTTAATGTACTGCCGCTTTGGGATTTTGCATCACTGACCCAGGTGCCTGCTTTTCCCTCTGCCGAAAAACCTCTGCCGCTGTATAAATGCAGTCCCACTATCGTAAGTGCGCATAACAGCAGCGAAACTGCAAATGCTTTTATCGTTTTCATGCTTACTTCTCCTGTGCTTTCGCTTCTACCAGCGCGATAATTTTCTCCGGTGTATCCATATCCTCTCTTGTTACTTCCGATGGTGAAATTACAACACCAAGGTTATCCTCAAGTTCCACCAGAAGTTCTACAAAGCTTAAGGAATCCAGTAAATCCTCTTCAAAAAGATTCATCGTAAGGTCTTCCCGGATGCTGTCATCCTCACATACTTTTTCAATAATATCCAAAATCTTTTCTTTCATCTTATAATCTCCTTTTTCTCTTTCTATTTTTCTTTGCAAACGATTCTGCATCTAAAATTTTTCTTCTATATATAAGTTGGGATAACCTAAATTGTAATAAAATGTCCTGAGAAAATCAGGAAACCAAACATCACCAGATTTAATGTGATTCCCCATGATGCCAGTGCATACCAGGTTTTCTTCTTATATTTCTTATAGAACTTCGACTTCTTCTGATAGATTTCCGTAACTGCCAGCAATATGCCATGATAGAGTCCGTACAAAATATAATGCACCGTCAGACCATGCCACACACCCATCACCAGCATATTGATAAGAAAGCCTGCTGCCGCACCGTTTAATCTGCTTTTAAACCATTTTTTGTGCATGGATAACATCATAAATCTGGAAAATACAAAATCCCGAAACCACTCGGACAGGGAAATATGCCACCTTGCCCAAAATTCTTTCATATCCCGGCTGATAAACGGTTTCTTAAAGTTATCCGGTACGCAGATGCCAAGCATATAGCCGGTTCCCACTGCCATCAGACTGTATCCCGCAAAATCAAAAAACATATAAAAACCATAGCTGTATGCATAACAAACCATATTCCCTGCTGTCCGGTTCATGAACTGATTCATAATCTGATAGAAGAAATCCGCAAATACGAATTTATATGCTGCTCCTAAAACAAGCTTCTGTAAACCAATTCCAAACCGCTCAAGATATTCTCTTCTTCCCGGCACATTATGATAATCCTCCAAGAATCTTCTGCTCCGGTCAATGGGTCCGCAGCTAAAGGTTGGAAAGAAGATTAAAAATGCTGAAAAATCAAGGATTTTCACCTCTTCTATGGTGCCATCATAAAGTTCAATGATAATCTGCACCACCCGGAACGTAAGGTAAGAAATTCCGGTAAACTGAAAAAGATTCATCTCCTTTAACCATGGAAGGTCACATAGTTTACATAATGCAAGTGGCAGGATGGAAAGCAGCACAAAACTGCGATAAAATGCTGCCTTTCTTCCATATTTCTTTCTTATGTATTCATATCCTCTGACCAGCATCCATTCAATCAGAAAGTATCCTGCGAAATACGCAAGCGCCGTCAGATTTCCGCCTAACACGCAGACAACCATTACACCGGATACGATAAGGTTATACCAGTGCAGGCTCCTTTCCATACAGCCAAGAATCAATGCGAAAAGCAATAACAGAATCAATGTGCCAAAGAATGGTGCTCCGCTGTAAAAACTCATTCTGCCAGACCTCCAAGATATTTTCGGTCTGCCTTGCCATGGTTATTCATTGGCATGGTTTCGATATATTTTATTTTCTTTGGGATCATATAAACCGGAAGGAATTCCTTCAAACCGTTTTTTACCTGTCTTGAAATCTCAGATGCTTTCTTTCCTGCCATCTGTGCTCCTGTCACAAATGCCGTCAGGCTCTTTACCTTTCCTTCTTCCAGATTCGGCACTACGACTGCATGGTCAATCTGAGGAAGTCTTACCATGTTATTCTCAATATCTTCAATTTCAATGCGGTATCCATGCAGCTTCACCTGCAAATCGATTCTTCCATTATAATAAAGCTGCCCGCCTTTTAAATATCCGGCATCTCCGGTCTTATAACCCCGGTAAGCTTTTCCATCACGGATACAATGGAAAAATGCCTTCTTTGTCAAATCTGCTCTCATATAATAACCACAGCTTACCGTATCTCCGATAATAACAATCTCGCCCTGTTCTCCTTCCGGCAACACTTTTCCGGCTTTATCCCAGATTTCGATATAAGTTCCTGGCTTTTCATGGCCTACCGGAAGGGATTTGCCCCGGGCAATGGTCTCCTGCAATAACTTCTCTGTTATAGTCACATCCGTGACTGCCACCGTAGATTCTGTCGGACCATAAGTATTGATGATAACTGCCTCCGGGAAACGTTCCTTTAACTTCTCTACTGTAGCTGTAGTAAGCACTTCCCCGCAGAATAAAAAAAGTTTTAAGGCTTTAATCTTTTCCCCACAGAAATTTCGGTCTGCCAGACACATATCTGCAAAAGACGGTGTGGATACCCAGATTTCGATTTCCGACTGTTCTAAGAAGCCCAACATTTCACTGTAGTCACTCTGCATCTTCTTATCCATGGTATAAAGCGTTCCGCCACAGACCAAGGAAGTGTATAAATCCATTACCGATAAATCAAAGGAAAATGGTGCCTGATTCATAAAATGCGCACCGCTCTTTTCTTTCATGGTACTGCCTAACTGAACCGACCAGTCAAGATAGTGGCTGAGGCAGTCTCTTGTAATCTCTACACCCTTTGGCTTTCCGGTGCTTCCGGAAGTAAATATGATATACCATACTTCATCTTTGGTCAGAGGCTGTAGCACATCGGTCTCGTTTGTCTCCTGTTTTACGATTTCTTCTATCTCATCTTTTCCGATTTCTGTTCCAATTTCTGTCTGATAATCACCTTCTACCACAAAGGTCAGTTCCGGTTCTACGCTTAATACGGTCTCATCCACCCGGCTTACTGGAATGCAGATGTCCTGCGGCACATAGCTTCTACCGGCCTTGGCACAGGCAAGGAAGCATACCACCATATACGGGTTCTTATGTCCATATACAATAACCGGCCGCTTACGGTCCTGGCTGTTTTTTGCAATCCATACTGCAAGCCGGTTGGAATATTCTTCTAACTCCTCATAAGTCAATTTTTGTTCTCTGCTTTGCACTGCATATCGCTTCGGATGTGTCAGGGCAGTTTCTCTGATGTTCTTTAAAATATCCATATCATCCCTCTTTTCTTTTTTCTAGGGACAACTATAGCACAATAAAATCACAAGAATATCACAGGTGGGAAATCTTAAAGAACTTTAATCTTTACTTAGATTCTTCTTAAAGGAATCTAAATTTTTTATCAACTTTTGTACACATATTTCTTTTTGGTTAATCTGTCTCAACAAAGTCCTGCTGCTTTATGAAATACTTTCTTCTCTCACTGCGTTATGCTATACTGTGTTTAAAATTTATTCTTGATAAAAAGGAAATAGACAGAAAGAGAGGATTCGATGATGTTAGAATTCAGATATGACACTCAGCTTTTAATTGAAGGGGAAAATCTAAACGAGGATGCAATTAATGATTACTTTACTGAAAATTTCAAAGGAGACTGCCTTCTGGCAGTTGGTGATGAAGAACTGATTAAGATTCATTATCACACCAACGAGCCTTGGAAGGTCTTAGAATACTGCGCAGGTCTTGGTGAAATCTATGACATTGTAGTGGAGGATATGGACCGTCAGGCACGGGGGCTTCAGGGTTAATCTACACTTGACATGAACTGTATTTCTATATTATTATAGTTCTTGTCTTGCGGGCATGGCGGAATTGGCAGACGCGCTAGATTTAGGTTCTAGTGGGAGACCGTGCAGGTTCAAGTCCTGTTGCCCGCAGTCCAACCACAAAAACGGTTCAGGATAATTCCTGAACCGTTTTTATTCTACTTCCCAGTCTCACAGATTGAAGATAGATTTAAACTGTCATAAATCACATGGCTTTCTTCTTCTGAAAAATCTCCACGCAATGTCAGAACGAAATCACTATATTCCGTAATCATGCGGGCATAAGTAATCGTATAGCCGCTGTCTGCTGTTTGACTGGTAATGGTCAGTGTCACACCATCTGCTGTGGTATAAGTACCGGTGCTGTCATAAGCTTCTTTAAAAATATAATCATCCGCATTTGTTATATCCGATACTTCATACTGGATAGACACCGCCTGACTGTCTCCCTTCCGGTAACTGGCAAAGAATGCTCCCCGGGAAAAAGTGTCTGCATCCCTGGAATCATAGCAAAGCTGACAGGCTTTTTCACTCCAGAGTGTTGGATAATTTGCTTCTATATAAGAAACGTCAATGCCAATATTCTGGTCTTTAAAAGCATCGCTTAATTTCGGATAGACATAACCCACCTCTATTTTGCCATCAATCTTTTCTTCTGCCTTCAAGCTCCATAGATCATCCTTGGTTCCTTCGGTAACGGTTCCAACGAAATCAGAAGTTTGAATAAGTTCCTCTGTCCGGTCTGTCACCTTGCTGTCTGCAAAATCAAGATTTTCTCCTGAAAATTCTTCATAATGAATCGTTGTCTCTGTGGCATTTTCCATAAATTCCGTTTCATTATCAATAATAGCAATCTGTTTTTGTGCAAGGATCCGCTCTGCCGCATATACACCACAGCCGGTGACTAAAACAAGAAGTGCCACAGCCGCTGCTGTCTGTGCCATTTTCCATGGTTTCTTCGTTTCCTTCTTCCGCATAGGTACAACCTCCTTTTGGGTTGACTGGTTTAAAATCCTCTCGTTGAGTTCTTCCGAGGGAATATCAGTTGCTATAAGGGAGTTGTGTAATAAATCATCTAAGGTTGGTTTCATATGATAAAATCCTCCAATTCCTGCTTCAGATATCTACGTGCACGCATCAGTTTACTTTTCACATTACTGATAGAGAGGGACAGCTTTTCTGCAATCTCAGCCACTTTGAAATCTTCCATATAATATAGAAGAATCACGATGCGAAGCTGCTCCGGCAATTTGTATACAGCCTTCCACACGGCTTCCTGCTCTTCTTTGCTTACCATATGCTGCTCTAAGTTTTCATCTGCCGAAAATGCTTCCAGTCCCTGCTCCTTCGATAAGGGAATCTCCGCTGCAATCCTCTTTCGCCAGGCAAATTTCCGCTTCCGGTTCTGCCAGAGCTTTATGGTAATTCCAAGCAGATAGCTTTTGACATTTCCCTCTTCCTTCCAGTCCTCCTTCTCACACATTGCAAGAAAGGTATCCTGATAGAGTTCTTCTGCCTGTTCCCGGTTCTGTGTCAGCCGGATACAAAAGGAATAGATGTCCGTTCCGTATGCCTCAATGTAATGTTCCAGTAATTGTTTGTTCATGCTTCCATTCTCCCAGACCGCGCCGTCATTTGTTTTGGGATGTTTCCCTTACACCTATATATTGTAATAACAGAAGAAACGGTTGCAGTGAAAGTTATTTTTTATTCTCCCACATGACGAATCCGCTCTACCAGAGTGCCATCTCCTTCCATAAATCTACCTGCTGCCAACGGTACGAAAATGCACAGTGCAAACAGTGTCACTATCATGACAACCACCGGAATGACAGGGATGGAAAATGCTACCTTATGATAATTCATCCGCTGAAACAACAGCACATCAATGCCAAGTCCCACCGTTGCCGTCAGGAAAAGCGAAATTCCCGCATAATACATCCCTTCTGTCAAAAGCAGCCTGCGCTGTTGTTTTCCGGTCATGCCAATGCTTTCTAATATTGCAATTTCCCGCCTTCTGCCGGATATACTGCCAAGCTCTGTATTGATATAATTCATCACACCGATAAATCCCAAAACTATAGCGATTCCCATTCCTAGCTGCCACATCTTCTGTTCTGCCGGCTTCTGCTCTTTGATGCCCTTTAACTTGCTGCTCCAGGTAATATCTTTTGCATCCTTAGATTCCTGTATCAGCTCTTTGACTTTCTTTTCTGTTTCCTTATCGTATTCCTCGTCATAAATCACCGATACCTTGTATGTCCACAGGCTCTCTGCCTTATCCTCTAAAAAAGAGTCACTGACTAAAATCATAATCGTCGGTCCCATGGCAGTCGGACCGAGATACGGACTGTCATCCTCCTGTATTCCCGCAACAGATAAACTTACCTCGCTGGGTCCACGATATGGGCTGTCATCCTTCTGCAGCCCTGCAACAGATGTGCTGTATTTCTTTGTTTCCTGCCCCGGAAAATAAAAGCTTATTTTCTTATTTTTGACATCCGCATTGGTATATCCCATATATTGCTGGCATAAAAGGCAGCTTTCCCCTGCCAAAAATGATTTCTCATCGATTGCCGTTTCATTCTGCTGATTGATATAATGAAATGTTTTTTCATCGATTCCAACCACCAGCGCCATGAAATGTTCCGGATTCTGCTGATATTCTTCTCTTACATCGTCATATTTTATATACATCCACTGGTCATAGAAATCACGCATCCACTGATCCGAAAAATCCGGCTCCCAGGGTACAACGATTGTACTGTAATTTAATTTATGAATTTCCTTCACTCCATCTATTTTTAAAAGTTTCTCACAAAATGCATCATCAAAAGGCTGTTTCCAGTCTGATACATCTGCCACCATACTCTTATTGGTCAGTTCCATATCTGCATTCATATACTGCAGTTCCGCTGTCCGTTTGCTCTGGCTTCCCGCCAGCGTTACCACACATAAAAATACAGTCAGGCTGGTAGATAGTGAAAGGATGACAAGGATTGTTTTCTTCTTCATCCGGCAAAGCTGCTGCCATGCCAGCCGGTAAATAATATTTTTCCCGGTTCGCTTTTTCTTTCCGGTATAAACTGTCTTTGAAGTCTGATAACCCAGTGCCTCCATGACAGAAATACGCTCTGCTACTCTTACCGGCTTACGGCTGGCAAGATAGACCGTCACTGCCATAATAGCAATCGTCAGCACCAGAAACTCCGGTTTTATCGTTACCGCCATCTTTTCTGTGCGAATTCCCAGTACCCGGATTGTTCCCGGAATCACAAGATAGGACGTCAGAAATCCCAAGCCTGTTCCCAGTAGAATGCCTATTCCACTTAGGATAATCTGCTTCTGCCACAACAGCCGGTGCATCTGGCTTTCTGTCATTCCCACAGCCCGCAGCAGTCCATAATAGCGGATATTGTCTTCTATCGATGAATACATGATATTGTAAATCAGTAAATAGGCACTGAGACAGGTCAACATAATGATTCCCAACATCCCAAGAAAAATTTCCTTTACCTTATCACAGTCCCATGTTGTCTGGATGCTCTGCTTCCGTTCCAGATTTAATTCTTCTTTCAGCCGGTTCTCTATCCGGTCTGATGCAAACCAGAAACGATATTGATAATAGAGAATGCCGCAGCCATAGTCTGCCTGACTGTAGCCTGCCTGTTCAAACACCTCTTCCGTCACGAAACAGTTGGCAGTTTCTTCATAGTCATCTATGATGCCCGTAATTTTCATGGGCTTTTCTACCTGGGTTCCATCTTTCTTCTGATAGCTTAAAAGCAGCGTATCTCCAATTGTAAGATTTTCCAACTTCCGCTTTTCCAACAGCGTCTTTGTAACCATCACCTCATCGGCTGTCTCAGGATACCTTCCCTCCTGATGCAGAATGCCGGGCTGATGCATTTTCTCCCGGTAATTTTTATCCTCATATATGATAGAAATATTCTTTTCACCGATGTTTCCCAGCATAAATTCTGTAATTCCAACTACCTCAATACCAGGATCTGCTTTTACTGTTTCTTCCTGCTCCTTTGTGACTCCGCCCATCAGAATTCCATCATAGAGTTCCCCCACAGAATGCAGCCGCCAGACATACTGCATATGCATGTAGGAAGCCCCTGTCTGCATAACCGTAAACAGCATCAGCACCGCCAATACAATTGCCACAAGATACAGGCTGTTTTTCTTTCTGTTGCTCCTTATGGAACGGACTGCCATCTTACGGATGACAGCCTGATTATTATTTTTAAGCATAGAGCTTTCGTTCCTTCCTGATTTTCCCATCTTCCATGTATACAATCCGGTCTGACAACTGCGCCACGTCCATGTCATGGGTAATCAGAATTGTAGTCTGCTGATATTTTCGTGCCACTGTTTTTAACAATCCCATAACATCATGGCTGGTCTGTGTGTCAAGATTTCCTGTGGGTTCATCCGCTAAGAGAATAGCCGGCTTATAAGATAATGCCCGGGCAATTGCTGTTCTCTGCTGCTGACCGCCGGATAACGTACCCGGCAGTGCATCCCGCTTATCTTCTATTTTCAGTTGCCTTAACAATTCTTCTATATATGCCTTGTCCACATAACCTCCATCCAGCTCGATGGGCAGCACAATATTCTCATACACACTCAAATCAGGAATCAGGTTATAGCTTTGAAATACTACACCAACCTTCCTTCTTCGAAAGACTGCCTGCTCTTCCCTCGTCATTGACGCAAGGCTTTTCCCATCAATATAGACTTCTCCGGATGTTGGCACATCCAATGCTCCTAACATATGCAGCAGCGTACTTTTCCCGCTTCCGGACTTTCCGGTGATTGCCACAAATTCTCCCTCTTTTACGGTAAGGTTCACTCCATCTAAGGCTTTTACCGTATGGGTTCCCAACGGATAATATTTCTTTAACTCCTCTGTCCGTACTACTTCTTTTATTTCATTGGCAGATAAATGCAAAATTCTGCCCCCTTTCCACTTTCTGAATGCACTTCCATATAGCCGTCCTGCATCGTCACAATCTTTCGTGCCAGATACAGACCAATCCCGATTCCATCCTCATCATGGACTTCCGGTTCCCGGTAAAACCTTTGAAAAATCTGTGCCTGATGTTCCGCAGGGATTCCCCTTCCGGTATCCCGGATGCTGATTTTTCCAAAAACCTCCTGTTCCATTACTGAAATATAGATGCTTCCCCCTTTTGGAGTATATTTCACTGCATTCTCTAAAAGATTAAAAATTGCTTCCTGTGTCCACTTGGCATCGCAAAACAGTTTCAATGTCTCCGGGCAGTCCACATGGACAGAAATCTCTTTTGCTTCCGCTCCCGGTACCACTGCCGCAACCGCTAGTCCTAACACTTCAAAAATCTTTGTGTCCTTTTCACATATTTCTATGATTCCGGTTTCCAGGCGTGAAAGCTTCACCAGACTCTGCATCAGGAAATCCAGCCGTTCTGTCTGTTTTATCAGCTTTCCAATACACTCCTGCCGCCGCACCTTATCTTCCTGTTCCTCTTCTAAAATTTCCAGATATATTTTAATATTCGCCATTGGCGTTCTGCCCTGATGGGAAATGTCAGAAATCAGCTCTTTTATCTGTTCTTTTTCCTTATGGCTCTGTCGGTTCTTCCTGTTCCAAACATCCATAAGCTCCTGCAAATCCTGATAAATCTTATCCCAAAGGCTGTCCTTAAACTCCGCTTCATTTCCAATGTCTTCACCTGCTTTCATCAGCGTCAGACACCGCTGTAGTTCTTCCGTAAAATCATAGATTTCCTTCTTCTGCCGATACAGTCTGACTAGAAGATAACTTATCACAATGCCACAGCCTGCTATTATTCCTATCGCAACCATTGATATCCCATCCCATATACATTTGAAATATATTTGTGTTCCGCATCCTCTATCTTTCCACGGAGCCGGTTCACATTGACTGCCAGTGTGTGTCGGTCCACATATGCTTCATCACAGTCCCACAATTGCTCTAACAGCACATTATAAGAAAGCAGCTGTCCTGCATGTTCAATAAATAAGCGTAACATCCGAAATTCCGTAGGTGTTACCATGCACTCTTTCCCCTCTATTTCTACCTTGACCCGGTCAAAGTCTATCCGCAGATATCCATCTTCATAAATATTTCTTGGATTTTCCGTCTCCCGTTTTAAAATGACCGCTATCTTCTTTAGCAGAATATGTATGGAAAATGGCTTTGTCACATAATCCTCTGCTCCCAACTCATACCCGGATAACACATCTTCTTCCAAATCTCTTGCCGTAAGAAACATGACCTTCACTTTCCTGTGCTCCATAATCCATTTACAAAAGCCAAAGCCCTCTCCATCCGGAAGATTTACATCCAGTATCATAAGCGAATATTCCTGCTGCAAACCCGCAAGCTTTGCCTCCTGAGTGGAATAGGCACTTTCTGTCTCATACCCTGCCTGCTGCAGTGCAAAGCAAATTCCCTGGTTCAGTTCCCGGTCATCTTCCACTACTAATATTCTATCCATCTTCCCTAAACATCCTTTTTCTTATCTGTTGTCATTCGTTTTTTTCTTTCCTACTTTTCCCCGGTTCATTCCTATGTCTCATTATACAAATGCTTCCTACGTCATGCAACGAATAGATTGTCACAGTTTTGTGATAAATGATTGAGGATAGAAAAAAGCAGGAATTACACTTTCATAATCCTGCTTTCTACTTTATCAATATTTCTTTGTCAATCTCCTGTTATTCTGTTACTTTTTCAACCCTTCCGGAACCGGCCTTCTTTTTGCGCTGAATTCGCTTACATCAATCCGAATCACATTGACAATGGATACCAGTTCTTCATTAAAAGTAAAATCTCCTCCGGTCTGGCATTTCATCAAAATAGAAAGTGCCTGCATTTTCTCATTTACATCCTCTACAATAACAGCTTTCCCTTTTCCCATAACACAGGAATAGGAATTACCATACTGGCATGCCACCTTTCCTTCAAATGGCACCACATCACACTCCATTTCAAAGCATACCTTTGGATTTTTCTCTATTAAATCATACTTATATCCCTTCTTTGCTCCATGAAGGTAAATCACCATTTTCCCATCTTCATAGGTATAGCCGTAATTCATCGGTAACACATAAGGCTGGTCACCATCCACAAGTCCCACATGCACAATCTTGCAGGCATCCATAATCTTAAGGATTTCATTTATATCTGTTACTTCACGTTCTCTTCTTGTCATGCTTCTTCTCCTCCAAGTACATCAAACATATCTTTCTTTTCTTCTATGCACTGTAATAAAACTGCTAAATATTCGTCTTGTTCATTAAACTCTAATTCTATTTCTCCATTTGGGTCATAACCAAAAATACCTTCATACTCTTCTCTTGCTTTTTTTAATTCATCTGTTTCTTTTCCATAATACATTATTTCATCTTCCTTTCAATCTTTATATGTTTCTCCAAAGATTTTTGAAAGCCTTCCTAACACCTCATTATCTCAATCATAAAGCATTCTACCTAATTATGCAAACGCTTCTTTTTCTCCTTTTGAAGATGAACTGAAGACGAAGATATTCAAAAATGCCCTTGAAGATGTGGTGAAGATGAATATTAAGGCTTACTTAGCACTACTTCCAATTGCTTAAAAAAATGGCGGAAACACTGTATTTATCAGCATTTCCGCTATTTTCAACTAATGAGACATCGGGGATTCGAACCCCGGACAACTTGATTAAAAGTCAAGTGCTCTACCAACTGAGCTAATATCCCATACATATTTAGTTCGATAAGTGCTCTTTCCAAATCCTTTTGGAATTCTTCAAGATACATCGCAGCTTAACTGGGCTAGTTGGATTCGAACCAACGTATGCAGCAGTCAAAGTGCTGTGCCTTACCGCTTGGCGATAGCCCATCAATTTTACAAAAGATGCTCTAACCATCGCATCAAGGTGGATACAGGGATTCGAACCCTGGGCCTCCAGAGCCACAATCTGGCGCGCTAACCAACTGCGCTATACCCACCATAAGATTCCGGCCATCAGGCGGTCTCTCTTCCCTCTCGGGAAAATGTGCTCGAAGGGATTCGAACCCCCGACCCACGGCTTAGAAGGCCGTTGCTCTATCCAGCTGAGCTACGAACACATATCTAATTTTCCAATTAGAAAGCGGGTGATGGGAATCGAACCCACGTATCCAGCTTGGAAGGCTGGTGTTCTACCATTGAACTACACCCGCATGAAGTCGGGGTGACAGGATTCGAACCTGCGACCTCCTGGTCCCAAACCAGGCGCTCTAGCCAAGCTGAGCCACACCCCGTCAACGCTATTTAAATTTCTTTTTCCGTGACGCAAGACATATTATATTATAGCATATACCAATTGTCAACATTTATTTTCAAATTTTTTCAAAAAATTTTTACAACTCCGAATCTTGCCCCAATTTATAAAGGTTTTTTGGTTTTTTCTTCTTCAGAAAGATATTTGAGCTGATAGTCCGGAGTACCATTTGCGTCTATTTCCATCACAATATAAGACGGCAGATGACCATCCTGACGAGGATATGATGTGCTGCCCGGATTCAATGCCACTACACCATGATCCTTTTCTATAAGCGGTCTGTGGGTGTGTCCGAACATCACAATATCCATGCCTCTTCCCCTTGCCTCTTTCTTGATATCCTCCAGACCGGCAGAAACATAATAGTAGTGTCCATGGGTAATCAATGCTTTTAATCCTCCGATTTCAATTTCCTTTTCTTTCGGAAGTTCAGAGAAAAAGTCATTATTTCCTGCCACAATGTCCAGTGGACATCCTGCCAGTTCCGCAATATAGTCCTCATAACCTTCTGCATCTCCCAGATGAATCATACGGTCAAAAGGTCTTTCTTTTTCCATAATCGTTATCAGATTTTCATGTTTCTTATGGGTATCACTTACTATCAATACTCTCATCTTTTATCTTCCTTTATGATAAACCTTTTCCCATGAGTGCTTCTTTCATTGCGCGTAATGCTTTTCCACGATGGCTCATTTCATTCTTCTTATCCGGTGGCAAGCTTGCTGTGGAGCAGTTATATTCATCCACATAAAAGATTGGATCATAGCCAAATCCATTTTCACCCTGAGGCTCAAATCCAATATATCCCTCAATTGTCTCACGGGTTACCAGTGTTTCTTTATCCGGTAATACAGCCGCAATTGCACATACAAAGCGTGCGGTCCGCTGTTCCTTTGGTACTCCATTCAGACGGTCCAAAAGATTCTGGTTTTTTATGGTATAAGAGGTATCTTCTCCCATATAACGGGCGGAATATACACCCGGTTCCTTATTCAGATAATCAATTTCCAGACCAGAATCATCAGCTAAAACAATAGCATCTGTATATGCTGCCACAGCATTTGCCTTAATCAGTGCATTTTCTTCAAAAGTAGTTCCATTTTCTTCAATATCCACGCTGATTCCGGCTTCTTTCATAGAAAGAATCTCTACATCAAGATCCGATAAAATCATGCGGATTTCTTTCATCTTGTCCTTGTTTCCTGTTGCAAATATTATTTTATTCATCTTAATATCCCTCCTGGAATGCCCGGTAAATTGCATTATAAATTGCCTGTGCTGCCTCTTTCTGATATGCTTCATCATTCAACCGGTTCAGTTCATCCTGATTTGTCATAAAGCCTACTTCTATCAATGCTACCGGCATCTCTGCTGTTCGTATAATATAAATCTCGTGTCCTTTTACAATTCCCTTACTGGTACTTCCTAACGCCGCTGTCATTTCTTCTAAGCAAATCTGGGCTAACTGCATACTTCCATTTTCCTCAGATGCCTTCTCTTCATCATACATGACTGCTGTTCCGTTGATACTGGACATTCTTCCGCTCTTGGTAGAATTATTATGTACGCTGATAAAGAGGTCTGCCCCGGCTTTGTTTGCCATATCTACACGCTGTTCAAGACTTGGATTGCTGTCATCCGTTCTCGTATAGTAGACTCCGACGCTCTCATCTCCTGCTTCATCAAATAATTCCTTTACTTTAAGCACTATAGCAAGGTCAATATCTTTCTCATTAATGCCCTGCTTTGTAGCTCCCGGTGCATTTCCACCATGTCCTGCATCTATTACCACAACTTTATCATAGACTTCATGTGGTGTCAAAAAATCCATATAAATATAATGCTCGTCAGATGTCTTTTGTAATTCCACCACACTATCTAAAGAGATCTCAATTACACCATATTCCGACTCACTTTCATAAGTCAGATTATCTATATGATAGCTCTTTCCTATCATGGGATAGTTATAAAGATAATTCTCATCTGCTCCAGGAATTTTAATGGTAATGGTCTGGGTCAGATAGTCATTTTCTATGCTGACATCTTCCGGTGTCACATTTTCCGGTAACGCAATACGAAGCTGCTGGTCAAAGCTGATGCCTTCCTGGCTGTCTACATTTGCCGTATTATACTGCAGCATTTCCAGCGCATCCATATTTTCCTTGCGCTCGATGGCTTCCTGTGCCCGAAGTTCCCTGTTTTCCTCTGCCCGGATATGAAGTTGTGGAAAAAACAGCAGCGTTCCTGCCACAATAATGCTTATGGCAGTAATAATCACGGTAGCTGCTTTAATAACTTTCTCTTCCATCCCGCTCTGACTTACCTTTCTTTTGCATATGCTTTTATACAAAGATTTGCAGACTGGGTTTCTTCTACATTTTCCCAGTTCTTGCCGTTGGTACTGATATATCCCTCTCCATCGGAAAGATCTACGTTTCTGGTTGATTCATCTGCCTTATATTCAATTGCCATTGGATGCACAGAATCCGGAGTCTTTATCATCAGTACAATGGCAAATTTTTCTCCCTTGTTCACTGCAATTTTCTTATCAAAAGTAACGGTATAGAAACCTGCATTATCAAACTTTCCGGAAGCTACTTTCTGCCGTTTGGACAGACTTTCCCTTCCATCATAGTCCTTTACTACATATACTTCATATTCCGTATTTTTTCCGGTTGCATAGAAGCCTGCTGCCTCTAAATTCTCATTGTTTTCCGCTATATATACATTTGCTCCGTAAATGGTATCACGGTTGTATCCCAGCTGACCGACCCAGCCACATAAATCGGACTGATAAATCGTATCATAATTATCGGTATCTTCTACTCCGGTATAAACCAGATTGTGAATTCCTACATTGGTATCATAATAAGAGACATAGAATACCCCATTATCTCCAAAATCTTTTCCCCAGCTGTTCTGGCAGATAAATGCACCGTCTCCCTCTAAATCTCCCGGGAAATTTTCTTTTGCATAACTGTCATCCCAGCCAATAATCGCCACATCATGATTCGGCTTTTCTGAACCAACATAGCAATAAGAATTGGTCTCCTGATTAAAATATTCGGAACGGCTATTGACATTCTGCAGTGTACTGTAAATAGAAGTCTCGACTGCACCATATTTAAAAACTGCCTCTTTAATCTTCTCCAAATCCTTGCTTTCAATAATCTGCGCTTCCTGCACATGTTTGACCGGAGCTAAATTCTTTGTCAGCTCACCGTCATATGGGTCGTCCTTTTCCAATACAGGTCCCTGCCATGCAGTCAGATATGCCAGACTCATAGTATACTCTCCACCATCATTCTGTCCTAATCCAAAACTGTTTCCAAGGCTCATGTTATCGGTGGAAAATATATCATTTTCTTCCGGAAGCAGCATGGATTCCAGTGCTGCCAGAGAAGATGCAGCCCAGCAGGTTCCCTTATTTCCCTGGTTCTTCACCTGCGGTGCTCTTCCTCTCTCCCGCAAGTCATAATGAGATGGCAGAATGCTTGTCTCAGAAGAAGTATTCACCACCACTGCTTCATTTTTATTAACATCCCAGGCATAAGAATAACCAAGCTTCGAAGCAATGACTTCTGCCGGCACATAATAACGGTCATCAATCCGTGTCAATGTAGAAGAAAATTTCTCCTTCTCATCATTTATCTGTACTTCCTGGTCATCTAAGCTCATCCACAAGCTGTCTGAATATTTTTCTATCAAAAGAGCCGTGTCATCGTAAAGATGCACGCTGCAGTTATAACTGTCCCGAATCAAGTCCAATGGTACCATCAGATTCAGATTTTCATCCATATAGATTCCATTGTGCTTGTTGGTATATACTTTATTATCAATTGCTACCGTAAGATTCTTCTCATTGATGCTTTTTGCAATCAGAGGGTTCCAGTCGCTGCTCTGCAAATCTGCACCACGGAACTGTCCGATTTCTTCGGTTACACCCTTAAAATTGGCAAATTTCAGTATCAATGCAAGAACTAAAAGTAACGTGAATACTACATATCTCTTAGAATAACGTACTTTTTCCCTCACTCTTTTGTCCCTTTCCGTTTTGGTGGCTTCGGTCCCATGAACTGATAGAAATATGTCTTTAACATTCCATTATAAATCTTGCGGTTCTTATCCGGTTTTCTTCCGATATCCTTTGGTGCATTCTCATAGCTGGTAATCAGGTACATAGACCATGAATCCAGCCTTCTGTAAGCCTCACCAATTGTCCGGTATAATTCCGGCAATGCCGCCTTTTCTTCCAGCCGCTCACCATATGGCGGATTGGATATGATAAATCCGTATTTTTTCGGATGGTTCAACTGGCTTACCGGTCTCTGCTGGAAATGAATCATGCCATCCACACCGGCACGCTTTGCATTATCTCTTGCGGCACGCACAATTTCTTCATCAATATCATATCCCTGGATATCCACCTTAATATCGGTATCCACCATTTCCTGGGCTTCATTTACCGTATCATACCAGAGCTGACGCGGTATCAGGTTTGTCCACTGCTCTGCTAAGAAACTACGGTTCATGCCCGGTGCTATATTGGCTGCAATCATTGCTGCTTCAATCGGAAATGTTCCACTTCCGCAGAATGGATCTACTAAAATTCTGTCCTTATTCCATGGTGTCAGCATTATCAATGCTGCTGCAAGGGTCTCTGTGATTGGTGCCTTACTGGTCAGAGTCCGGTAGCCTCTCTTATGTAAAGATTCTCCGGAGGTATCTAATGCTACCATTACTTCGTCCTTCAACAGGAAAATTCGTACCGGATAGGATGCACCACTTTCTTCAAACCAATTGGTATGATATTTCTGTTTCAGCCGTTCTACCATTGCCTTCTTAACAATAGACTGGATGTCTGACGGACTGAATAATTTACTCTTTATGGAAGAAGCCTTGGTGACCCAGAATTTACCATTTTCAGGAATATACTCTTCCCATGGAAGCGCTTTGATTCCTTCAAATAATTCATCAAATGTCTCCGCTTTAAATTTTCCTACCCGAAGCAGCACACGCTCCGTTGTACGCAGAAAAATATTTGCACGGCAGATTGCCTCTGCATCACCAATGAAAGTCACTCTTCCATCTTCCACCTCTGAGATTTCATATCCCAGATCATATATTTCTTTTTTCAAAACTGATTCTAAGCCAAAATGACATGGCACTGTTAATTCGTATGTTTTCATATGTTCTTTCTCCATTATCACTACTATCTTATCTGTTCTAAATGACACTGTCAATGTTCTTTTCTATCCATTTAGTGCATTTAGGCCTCCAATCAGAGTATATATCTGATATCCCTGCCGCGTCAGTCTTTTTGCTGCATACATACTTGTATTTCCATACTCACAACACAGCAGTATCTTACGATTTTTCGGCAGCTTATGCTCCCAGTGTTCTATCTCATCATAAGGATAACAGTGGGCATTTCTCAAATGAAATACCTGAAAATCCTCCCTGCTTCTCAAATCAACAATATATATCTGTGGATCATCTTTTAGTTTCCATAATTCCGCTACACTGATAGCTGCAAATCTCATATGCCATCTCCCCCAAAATATCCTGACTTTTTCTGCTATGAAAAAACAGATTACAAAGTGTTCCTTGTAATCTGTTTCTTATTTTAATATATGCAGTTTTTCAATAAGATTGACCTAGTAATTGCATTTGTTGGATGTCTTGTTATCCGCCTTGTTATCACTTCTGTTGCTGGTCCTATTGCCTGCTTTGTTGCCGGTTTTGTTATCCGCATTTTCAAAGTCATTATCAGCATTCATTGTGCGGTTTACATTGCTTGTTTTGTTTTTTGCATTATCTGCATTTTTTGCCATAATATCGCCTCCTTTTTTTATCAGATACTTTTTCTTTTGATTCTCTGATACAGTGATATTATTTCTTAATTTCTTATTATTATTCTCATTTGCATTGCATTTTAAAAACTTTTATATTATAATTTTTTTCGTATAAGAATTGTTTTTTTATACAGTTATACCCCTTATTAATTATTTATACTCCCCTCAAGAAAGCCACAGGAATCCTAAGATTCATGTGGCTTTCTTATTTACGCGAGTAGCGAGAAAAATCTGGGAGAAAAGAAGGAGCCAAGCTCGCTTGAGCAAACTTCTTTTCTACTCAGATTTTGCGAGCACCGCGATAGCCCGCAAAGCGTATTTCTCGTAGTTATTGTTCTTTACATATTATAGAAATTCATATTTTCCTGCAGTTCCATATTCATCTCGCCGCCGTTCTTCTCATATCTGGTACGGAATCCATCGATATGACGCAGTTTACGTTCCTGGAATATTTTAAACCGGCTGATCATATCCTGATACATCGGGTTTGCCTCTAATGCATCCCTGTATTTCTTGGCAAACGGACAATAACGGAACAGAATATCCCTTGCTACACGGTTCAGGCGGAAACTGCCGCCTGCCTCGTATTTAATCCATCCGATATAATCAGAAATAAATACTTCACGATAGTTATTCTTTGACTTCCAGAGTGTATTCTTAATCTTCTCCTTTGCCTCTGTGGATAAATCACGGTTTTTCCGATAGTACTGGATATAATCACAATATTCTGAAGTTAGGGATTTCTCTGTAATATCATTCCAACGCATTCCCTGTATCTTACGGCACATTTCCCAACGGAATCTTCCGCAGGTCTCTATCATCATATCCTGCAGGCTGTAGATAGTCATAACCGGGAAAACAAATCGGGCGGATGTATCACGTTTTACTCCGGCAGTTTCCTGCCACATCATTGCTTTCATTCCCACATTCGGCATCAGAATAACATCTGGAAATACTTCTTTTTGCACCGGTTCAGCATTTACACCATGCATCGGATCTGAAAAAATCACTTCACGGTAGAACAACGAATAATCAACTTCACGGACTTTTTTGATTGCCTCCTCAATCCGCTCTGCAGTCACCAGCATCTTCTCTGCTTCCTGCACCATGTCATGCTTGCTCAGAATCGGACAGAAGGTACTTACTTTTCCATAAGTTGCCCGGTTCGTTGACACAAACATATTATCCATCTCATATTTGGTCTTTTCCCAGCAGTCTGTTTTCAACCGCTCCATTCCTGCTGCATCCAGCTTACCCATCCGCTTCTGCTCTGCCAGATATCCATTATAATCCAGGTCAAATTCATTCCGGCTTGGTTCATTCTTTCCTTCATAGATGCTCTTTAACCACTCAAACATGGTATAGACATGGTCGCTTTTACACTTGAACAGTTTATCTGTCAAATCATAAAGTTCATTAGCGGTATCTTCTCCTACCATTCCCACATCCATAAATCCAAAATTCAAAAACATCTGAATAACCGGGTCTAGGTCATCCGCATCTTTCATGGCATGCTTAAATACATTTTTATAAGTAGCATAGAATAATGCTGTCAACTCTTTCCGAAGTTTTCTCGTTTTCTCATCATTATCAAAATTATCCGGAATTGCATCATATTCATGCATTTTGCTTCGAATTTTATGTACATCCTCTGCTGCCACTCCTGCATATTCTAAGATATGTACCAGACAGTCCTCTGTTTCTTCTTCCTCTTCTCCATCGGTTTCCGTATATTCCTGTTCCAGTAAATCTTCCGTTCCCTGAACCAGCTTATCCTCTGCCTGCGGCTTTGGTACTTCACCAATCAGTTCTCCTGCAAAGTTATATATTGCATCTGCCTTTATCTTTATATTGCTAAAATCATAAGTCTGATATTCCGTAATTCGTTTGTCCCGTTCTCCTGCATCTCCCAGACGGTTGTCCTTGATAAACTGTAACAATGGCTCTATTGCCTGTCGTATTTCCTCGATGTCAGCTCCACTTGCTGCTGCACGGGCTGCCATGTCAAAATAAAGCTGTAATAAATCCATTCGATTGGTATCCAGATACAGATTTACATGCTCCTGTAAATATTCTTTTGCATGGTCAATCTCTCTTACCGCTTTGCACATAGCTCTTGCTGCCTGCATAATCTGTCCCGTCAGCAAATCCTCTTTCTGCTGAAAGAAATCCATAGTTCCACTATTCCCAAGTTCTGCCAGTTCATGGAAATAATCCGCTTCCCATTTCGGTGCCATATTGGTTCTTACATAAGGCTGCAGGCTCTCTATTCTCCGGAAACTTTTCTCCTGAATGCAATATTTTCTACATAACTCCTGATATTTCTGATACATTGCCAGTGCAAAGCTATAATATTTTTCTGTACTGTTTTGAAATCTCTGGTTTCGTCCAAGCATATGGTCTGCCTCACGAATTGCCACAGATAAAAATGCTGCTGCATATTTCGGCTGACTGATAAATATCTTACCAAAGTCCTCCGGAGCATGATAATGAAACGGATAAAGTGTTACATCATCCGCTGCCACATAATCTGCTATATATTCTTCTTCTGCACAATCCATCAGACCTATTATATTACCGCTTCCAATTTGCACTTCTTCCAGCTTAGACACCTGTCTCACTGTTCCATGAATTACCATATACAGTGCATTTACCGCTGTTCCATGCTTGATAAAGCATTTCCCTGCCGGGACCTTAATCATTGCCATAACACAACTTCCTCTGTTATTTCTATATTAAAATTACTTTATTATACTTGCTTATTAAAATCTTTTGTTCATACTCATTGCTATAAATAAAAAGAAAATGATTGCTACCGGAAGCAGAACCGGAAGTAAAAATGCAACTACCTGTGCAAGCAGAATTATAAGCAAAATTACAAACAGAAATACTGTCGCTAATATAAGCCAGATTCGAATTTTAATCTTCTTAAAAGAATACTCTCCGGAAGCTGTTTCCTGCCCATCCATTCCCTTTTGTGGTTCTGCTGTAGTTTTCTCTGCCGTTGCATTTTCTGCATCGATTATGCTTTTTGCAAGAAGTCTTGGATTTCCTAATTCTGCAATTACTTCAGCCTCCGTCTTTCCTTTATGAGATTCTGTAAGAATATATTCTTCATAATAGCGGAGATTATCATTCACCGTCTGCTGGCTTACCCTTCCCTGCAAAGCCTTTCTTAATTCTGTTAGGAATTCCTCTCTTGACATTTATTTCCCTCGACTCTTCTTTCTCTACTCTCTGCACTTCTTATGTTTTGCTTCCTGTTACAGCCATCACACTACTTTTATTGTATTGCTTCTATTGCAATTCATCTATTCCATTACTTTTTTGTTTTATTTTTTTATATAGTAGGAATTAGTTATTCTTCCGCTATAAATCAAATAATCAATTCCTACGCTTGTGCCAGAACTGCTCTCACGTTTAATCCAGTCTCCGTCACGCGTATAAGTTCCTTCCGATACATCACCATTATCATCCTGTACATAAGTTCCATCCGCTTTAAAGGTAATGGAATATACCACATTATTACTATTCTTAAATGTACAGGTAGCATCAAAGGTATCTCCATCCGGTATTTCACCTTCATATAAATAATCTTTTGCAATCAGGTATTTTCCCTGTTTTACAAGATTCTGTACATCGCCACCATCGGAGGTCAGTGTAAGCTTATTTCCGTCCATGACAAATGTTCCTGATGCCAGCTCTACTGCCTTGTCTCCCACACTGATATTCTCTTTATAAGTATTATTCTTTTCATTAAATGTAATTTCAAAAACAGTCGATGAATTATCGCCTGACATAATTTCACATGAATAAGTTCCAAGACTTCCACTATCCTTTGTCTTTACAGCAATTACCGCTACAATAGCTACTACTATAATAAGCACTGCTGCAAGAACTGATGTAAGCTTTGCATTCGCCTTTTTACTCTCATTCTTCATTAATAAATCAGTCCTCTCTGAAAAGATTTTTCACTTCTATATCATATATTTTTTATGCAAAACTGTCAAGAAAATGTAGTTATTGCAAACATTTTTCGCCATTTTTATAGAAATTCTCCATCATTTCCCTGGTAAGGCTGATTTTATCATCCATGCCTGCAACCTGTTCTCTTGGTACCCATTCCGCCAGAGAAAGTTCGTTCTTATCTAAAGTAATGGCATCTGTTCCTTCCACTCTGGCATAAAATCCCATCAGAAGATTGGAATCAAAGCCCCATGGCTGACTCTTATAGTATACAATATCCTTTACTTTCAATCCTACTTCTTCCATGACTTCCCTGCGAACTGTCTCTTCCGCAGTTTCGCCAATTTCTGTAAAACCTGCAATCAATGCGTATTTCTTATATTCCCTGTCTGAATATTTTGTCATCAATATTTTATTATCGTATATTACTCCCACAATTACTGCCGGAGCAATTTTCGGATAAACCATATTTCCACAGCATGCACAACGCATCATCCGCTCCTTCGTATCCGGCTGCAATTCCTTTCCGCATCTGCCACAATAACGGTTATCCCGATACCACACATACAAATGATATGCCGTTGCCGCAGCAAAACAATCTTTCTTTGAAACTGTTTCCCGCAGACTGCGAATCGTTACCCATTCCATATTTCCAATATTATCGTTCTGCTTTTTGCTCTGCCTATCGACCTGCTCATCAAGCTGCTTTTCTACCTCTTTTTCTGCTTCTTCCTTTGACCATACTTTCAGCAGATAATACTGTACATCATCAATAGAAAACAGATATTGCAATCTTTTGTTACCGAATCCGTCAGCCTCTTGTTCTGTCTCTTTTGTAAGTTCTTTTGTAAACTCTTTCATATAGAAGAAACTGATTTTGGAATCTTTTTTTACCAGGAGTTTATTTCCCGAAAATAAAAATACGATATCCTTATCCCGGCATTCTCTCTGTTGATATTCATTGTGAAATTTCATTGGTGCAATATCCTGTATCATACCTGTGCCACCCTTTTTTATATAATAAAAAGACCCCAAATCTCTGCTAAACAAAGATTCAAAGTCCTTTTTCCACGTGCGTGAGAAGATTCGAACTCCCGACACCTTGGTCCGTAGCCAAGTGCTCTATCCAGCTGAGCTACACGCACATATTAAATTATTACATACCATCGGTATGAATGCCCGCGACCGGAATCGAACCGGTACTGTGTCACCACAACAGGATTTTAAGTCCTGCGCGTCTGCCAGTTCCGCCACGCGGGCATATGGGACCTACAGGGCTCGAACCTGTGACCCTCTGCTTGTAAGGCAGATGCTCTCCCAGCTGAGCTAAGATCCCAAAACGACCCAAGCGGGACTCGAACCCGCGACCTCCGCCGTGACAGGGCGGCGCTCTAACCAACTGAGCCATTGGGCCAAATAAATTTAAAATAAAAGTGGACCTTCGGGGACTCGAACCCAGGACCGACCGGTTATGAGCCGGTTGCTCTAACCAACTGAGCTAAAGGTCCATATAAAGCCGATGATCGGACTCGAACCGATAACCTGCTGATTACAAATCAGCTGCTCTGCCAATTGAGCCACATCGGCGTATGCCTTCTGCAGACTATGAACCCAGCCTTTCAGCCAATCTTGCAGTTTACAATCCATGAGTTTTCACCCAAGTGACTCCGACGGGAATCGAACCCGTGTTACCGCCGTGAAAGGGCGATGTCTTAACCGCTTGACCACGGAGCCATATATTATTTATCAATGTTGATAAAAAAACTCCCCGAGTAGGGCTCGAACCTACAACATCACGGTTAACAGCCGTGCGCTCTACCATTGAGCTATCGAGGATTATTAATAGGCTATGCTATTTTATAACATACCTTCAAAACTTCATACAGATTGCTTTCCGAGTTGCTTTGGTCAAGCCCTCGACCGATTAGTAACAGTCA
>NZ_JAJEQU010000017.1:0-56389 GCF_020687575.1 Roseburia sp. CLA-AA-H209 | reverse complement strand
GCTGACTGTTACTAATCGGTCGAGGGCTTGACCAAAGCAACTCGGAAAGCAATCTGTATGAAGTTTTGAAGGTATGTTACAAAACAAACCTATTGTGACGTACTTGTACGTCATTTTAGCATATAGGGGTGTAGTTCATCGGTAGAATAAGAGTCTCCAAAACTCCAGAGGAGGGTTCGATTCCTTCCACCCCTGTTCTTAAACAGAAAGTATATTTTATACTTTCTTTTTTTTACTTTACAGGAAATTGCTTTCCTGTAAAGTAAAAAACGCTCTGCGAGGATGCACACTGCGGCGTATAAGGTAGATGTCGCAAGCGACCGCCGCAGGCGCGAGAATGTGCCAAGGCACATTCTTTGTTATGCGAGTAGCGAGAAACTCGCAAAGCATGTTTCTCGTAGTTGTGTCAAGTATTCGTAAGAAGCTACCGGCAGACTTAGCATGAATTCACAAACAGCTATTAGCAGTAAATTTTGTATAAAAAAGAAAAGTGGTATAAAATAGACAAAGAGTGTTAAAATCTAAGAGAAAGTAATGAAAGAGAAGTTTTATAAAGGGCAGTCTACTGACATAGAAGAAAATATGTGATGAATGAAAACAGGATTGTGAGGAAGGGAGTTGTAAGAGAAATGAACAGGTATTGGTTGCATGCGGCATCAGGAGAACTTTCTTTAGCAAGGGATAATGGGAAAAATATAGAAAAGGAATCAGAACCGCAGATAATACTATTAAATATGGAAGAATTTCAGCAATTAGAAGGAAATTATCCGCATCGAAAGAATCTGATTAGCAGCATGCGTTTTATCCGCTATAGCAAAGTAGAGGCATTTCATGAATGTGTACAGGGGATTATACATGTACCAAAACAGGGAAGTAAAAAGGAAAAAGAGTTTTCCTTTGGCTTTTATCTCTTTGAAAATAAACTATTTTTAATAGAAGAAGATGAGGAATTACAGGAAATATTGGCAAAGGTCAAAAATGATATGTTTGATGGCTGCACACTTCATATGGTGTTGCTCTTTATTTGTAATGCATTAATTGACAATGATATTCTTTATCTGCAAAAGATAGAGGAAAATTTGGAGAAGGTAGAGGATGTTGTAATTAAGAGGATACCGGAGCATTTTAATGAAGTAATTATGCGTTATCGGAAGCAGCTTTCAGAGAGCCGGGCATATTATGAACAGTTGA
This sequence comes from Roseburia sp. CLA-AA-H209, assembly GCF_020687575.1. Taxonomy (NCBI): domain Bacteria; kingdom Bacillati; phylum Bacillota; class Clostridia; order Lachnospirales; family Lachnospiraceae; genus Roseburia; species Roseburia sp. CLA-AA-H209. The sequence goes on along the minus strand of NZ_JAJEQU010000017.1, from coordinate 55,198 downwards.
TGAATATGGGAGATTTCATGCAGATGTATATGAACCGGGAGTCTTTAGTAGAGGAGGAACAGGGCTGGGAACGCTATATGAATCGTGTGGAGCGGCTGCATAATTACGTAGAGACAATCCGCGAGTATTTACAGCAAATCCGTGAAATGTATCAGACGCAGATTGATATTCACCAGAACCGGATTATGAGTATTCTGACCATTGTAACAACTCTCTTTTTGCCATTGACACTAATTACAGGCTGGTATGGAATGAATTTTCCGGGAATGCCGGAATTTCAATGGAAATATGGTTATCTGGCAGTAATCGGACTGTCCGTTCTTCTTATTATTATAGAGATAGTATATTTCAAGAAAAAGCGGATCTGGATATCTTCGAAAGACGTAATGTAATGAGTGCAAGCGAGTCAACATACTTGCATGATTGACAATCGGCGAAATTAATGAGTGATACAATCACGTTATAATACACAAAATGTCCACTTATATGGAAAACAGCTGAATGTACGGAAAAAAGTGCAATAGTAAGTATTATGTAAATGTTATGTGTAGAAAGAAGTTTAGGAATAATGATGGAATTTGGAGCTTTTTTGAAGACTTTTGAAGGAATGCGAGGCTTATTACCTTATTTTTTGACACAAAAATTTGTGAAAAACGATAAAAAATATTGACTGAGTAAAAAAAAACTTGTAAATGTGACTAAAGTACCATAAAAAACGACAAAATGTGACAGGCAAACTAATTTTGGTAAGACCAAAATGGAGAAAAACAGAAAAATTTATTGTGTAAAATGCTCATAAAATTCATATACTAAGATGGTAAGCGAAAATTGACAAAAAAAAGAAATGGTGTCATAATGCTCAAGAATCAAAAGTAAATCAGTTTATTTTTTTGAGGATGGTGAAAAAAATGAATGAAAAGAAAATCAAATTAGCTGGCACAGAAGAGGTTAGAGACTTTGTACGTGAGGCAGGAAAATGTGATTTTGACATTGATATTTCATACAATAGAGTAATAATTGACGCAAAGTCTTTTCTTGGAGTATTAAGTCTTGATCTGAATCGAGAGCTTACTGTTAAGTATGGCGGACATGATATGAACTTTGAGAATGTATTAAGCAAGTATGCAACTGCTTAAATGATGGCACAGGTTTTCTGGCAGCCAGAAAATACAGGTTCATAAGGTAAGAAGAAATACCGGGTAGCGGAGACAATTTGGATATTGTCTTTTCTATCTGGTATTTTTTTGTTATTATGAAATGAGAATACGTTTCAATTCCTTTGAAGTCTGCTAGAAAAATGAGATTTTTCAAAAATTGATAAATAGAAAAAATAGTGAATAGCATAAATAGAAATAAGTATAAGATGGGATGAAATGAGGTGACAGCGGAATGGAACGTGAGCAGATAAGAATATCGGTACGAAATCTGGTGGAGTTTATCTTGCGTTCCGGAGACATTGATAACCGTAGGGCCAGTCTTGATACGATGGAAGCCATGCAGGCGGGCAGCAGACTCCATCGGAAGATTCAAAAGAAGATGGGAAGCACTTACCATGCCGAGGTTCCTTTAAATATTATCATTGAGGAAGAAAATTATGAGCTTGGAATCTGGGGACGGGCAGATGGCATTATAATAGAAGAAACAGTTACCATTGATGAGATAAAAGGCGTATATTTAAGCCTTGACTTATTGGAAGAACCCGTAAAGGTACATCTGGCACAGGCAAAGTGCTATGCGTACATATATGGAATCCAGAATGATTTACAGAAAATCAATGTTCAGATGACATATGGAAATCTCGATACCGGAGATTTAAAATATTTTTCTTATGAATATAGCATGCAGCAGCTGCAGGAATGGTTTTCAGATTTGATTTTAAAATATAAGAAATGGGCGGATTTTCAGTATGAGTGGCGGAAGAAACGGCAGGCATCCATTAAAGAACTGGCATTTCCGTTTCCGTACCGGGAGGGACAGAAAGAGTTGGCTGCCGGGGTTTACCGTACGATAGCCAGAAAAAAGAATCTGTTTATTCAGGCACCCACCGGAGTTGGCAAGACCATTTCTACATTATATCCGGCAATCAAAGCGGTGGGAGAAGGATTAGGTGATAAGATTTTTTACTTAACTGCCAAGACTGTTACCGCAAATGTGGCAAAAGAGACCATTGGCATTTTATGTGAAAAGGGTTATCGGGCAAAGAGTGTGCAGATTACAGCGAAAGAAAAATTATGCCCTTGTGAGGAAGTGGACTGTAATCCCGTAAGCTGCCCTTATGCAAAGGGGCATTTTGACCGGGTAAATGATGCGGTTTACGATTTATTACAGAAAGAAAATAATATGACAAGAGAAGTTTTGCTGGCACATGCAAAAGAATATCAGGTCTGCCCGTTTGAAATGTGTCTGGACACGGCAACCTGGGCGGATAATATTATCTGCGATTATAATTATGTCTTTGACCCGAATGTGTATCTAAAGCGTTTTTTCGCAGATGGCATCAAGGGTGATTATATCTTTCTGGTGGATGAGGCACACAATCTTGTGGAACGTGGACGGGAGATGTATAGTGCCGCCCTTGTCAAAGAGGATATTCTTGCGGTGCGGAAAATTATGAAGCCAAGAAGCTCTGCCATTGAGAAAGAACTGGGTAAATGCAATAAGCTGATGTTGGAATATAAGAGAGAGTGCGAAACTTATCAGATTTACGAAAGCATTCCGAATCTCATTTTCTCCTGTATGCGTCTTGCAGCAAAAATCGAAGAATATATGCAGAAGAATCCGGAGTTCCCGGGGCGGGATGTGGTCCTTGATTTTTATTTTGAATTGCGCAATTTCTTGAATATCTATGAGCGTGTGGACGAGCATTATGTAATTTACGGGCAGCATGATGAAGAGGGCAGATTTGTCATAAAGCTTTTTTGCGTGGATCCGTCCTTTAATCTGCAGGAGTGTCTGGATAAGGGAAATGCTACGATTTTCTTCTCGGCAACGCTGCTGCCGGTTCAGTATTATAAGGAGCTTTTGACGAATAAAACGGATAATTATGCAGTTTATGCCAGGACAACATTTTCTCAGGATAAGAGACTTTTATTAATCGGAAATGATGTCAGCAGTAAATATACCAGAAGAACACCGGAAGAATACGGAAGGATTGCAGATTATATTTATCGTACAATAAAGAAGAAAAAGGGCAATTATATGGTGTTTTTCCCATCCTATCTTTTCCTGAAAAAAGTGCATGAGGCATTTGAACTGCGGACGGATGAAACAATTACCTGCATCTGTCAGGAATCCGGCATGCGGGAAGAAGAAAGAGAAGCTTTTTTAGAAGCATTTCAGGGAGAAAAAGAGGAGTCACTGGTGGCATTTTGTGTCATGGGCGGCATCTTTGGAGAAGGAATTGACTTAAAGAGGGAGCAGTTGATTGGTGCAATTATCGTAGGAACCGGTCTGCCGCAGATTAGCAATGAGCGGGAAATTTTAAAAGAGTATTATGACAAAAAAGAGGGCATGGGATTCGACTATGCCTATCGGTATCCGGGAATGAATAAGGTACTTCAGGCAGCGGGACGTGTTATCCGGACTGCAGAAGATGTGGGAATTATTGAACTTTTGGATGAACGCTTTCTGCAGAATGATTATCAGCGGCTGTTCCCAAGAGAGTGGGAACAGCGGAGCGTGTGCCAACTTTCCAATCTGGAAGAGAAGCTGACAACCTTCTGGGAGGAAAAGCATTTATAATGTCGGCAGCAGATTTAAGAATTCTTCTGTGGAAGTAAGAATCGGCAGATTCGGATTTACGGAGACAGCAAGCTGTCTTCGTGGAAGAGGTTCTAAAGTTTTTAAGATAAACAAATCCTTAGATTCATGTTTCAAGCAATAGTCCGGAATGCAGGCGATACCAAGACCGATACGGGCAAGGTCAATCAGAAGGTCATTACTGCTCAGTTCAATTTCCGGAATCAGCTCCAACTGATGGGAAAGGAAGAGATTGTGCATGAATTCACTGGTGGTACTCTTGTTATCGAGCATCAGCAGAGGATATTTTGTTAAATCCCGGAAACTTAATTCCTGTTGTTTTAAATTAAAGTAGGATGGATTCGCAATAAATACATCCGTAAAATCCAGTACCATTTTGCGGATGTAGGATTGATTTAATCGTACATTCGGGCAGTTGGTAACGGCAATATCGACTTTTCCCTGCTCTAAGAGGTCAACGCAGCCAAGAGAGGTTGCATTGGTAACCTTGATGGGAACGCTGGGAAATTTTTTATGAAATTCTTTTAAATAAGGTACTAAAAAATAGCGGCAGATAGTGTCGCTGGCAGCAATATGAAGCTGCCCCAACCCAAGAGTATTGGATTCTAAGAGCTGGTTTTCCCCGCGGGCGATGAGATTCATGGCAGGCTCAATGTGTTTTAACAGAACCTGTCCTGCCGGAGTAAGCTGGACTTTCTTGGTGCTACGGATAAAAAGCGGCTGCTCTAATTTCTTTTCTAAGGTCTTGATGGACTGGCTTACTGCAGACTGGGAAATGTAAAGCTGCTTGCTGGCTTCCGAGAAGCTTAAGGAAGTAGCAACGTGGTAGAATACTTTATATAATTCGTAATTAATATCCATAATGGCTCCTTTATCATATCAGAATGCATATCTTACATATTTTCCTTTATTATAAGTGACGCTTATAACTGTGTCAACATTAGTAACTCTTATAAATAAAATTAAATATATTAATTGTTCTTATTCATAATGCCGTGCTATAATGAGCATAAGAAAGTAAACATTCAGGAGGTAGAAGATGAGTAAGGTAAGAAGAGTGTATGTAGAGAAAAAAGACGCTTACGCAGTACGCGCCAAAGAGTTACATGCAGAGATTAAGAGTTATCTTGGAATCAGCGCAGTAGATAAGGTACGTGTCCTGATTCGTTATGATATTGAAAACATTTCCGATGATGTATATAAAAGAGCAGTTCAGACTGTATTTTCAGAGCCGCCGGTAGATGATGTCTATGAAGAGAATTTTGAAATGGGGGATGGAAAAGTATTTTCCGTTGAATTCCTTCCGGGACAGTTCGACCAGAGAGCAGATTCTGCAGAGCAGTGTGTGAAGCTTTTAAAAGAGGATGAAGAGCCGGTTATCCGTACCGCAACAACGTATGTTATTTACGGAGATATCAACGCTGAGCAGTTAGAGGCAATCAAGCATCACTGCATTAACCCGGTAGATTCCAGAGAGACCGGCATGGAGAAGCCTGAGACTTTGGTAACAGAGTTCCCGGAGCCTGCAGATGTTAAGATTATGACCGGATTTAAGGATATGCCGGAGCAGGAATTAAAAGCACTCTATGATTCCCTTGGACTGGCTATGACATTCAAGGATTTCTTACATATTCAGAACTATTTCCATGGAGAAGAAGATAGAGACCCATCCATGACCGAGATTCGTGTGCTGGATACCTACTGGTCAGACCATTGCCGTCATACCACATTTTCTACCGAACTGAAAAATGTTGCATTTGAAGATGGTTTCTACAAAGAGCCAATGGAAAAGACATATGAGGATTATCTTGATACACATAAGAAAATGTATGAGGGTAGAGATGACAAATTTGTCTGCTTAATGGACATTGCTTTAATGGCAATGAAGCGCCTGAAAAAAGAAGGAAAATTACAGGATCAGGAAGAGTCCGATGAGATTAATGCCTGCTCTATCGTAGTGCCTGTTGAAGTAGATGGCAAGACAGAAGAATGGCTTGTAAACTTTAAAAATGAGACCCACAACCACCCAACCGAAATCGAGCCGTTTGGTGGAGCTGCAACCTGTCTTGGTGGAGCAATCCGTGACCCGTTGTCAGGACGTACCTATGTATATCAGGCAATGCGTGTAACCGGAGCTGCTGACCCTACCGTATCTGTAAAAGATACCATGGAAGGAAAGCTTCCTCAGAAGAAACTGGTTCGCGGCGCAGCACAGGGATACAGTTCCTATGGTAACCAGATTGGACTTGCTACCGGATATGTCAAAGAAGTATATCATCCGGATTATGTTGCTAAGAGAATGGAAATCGGAGCCGTTATGGGAGCAGCACCTCGTCGTGCCGTTCAGAGACTGACTTCTGATCCGGGAGATATTATTATCCTCTTAGGCGGACGTACCGGACGTGATGGCTGTGGTGGAGCAACCGGTTCCTCCAAAGCACACAATACAGAATCCATTGATACCTGTGGAGCAGAGGTTCAGAAAGGTAACCCACCTACCGAGCGTAAGATACAGAGACTTTTCCGCAGAGAAGAAGTTGCCCACATTATTAAGAAATGTAATGACTTTGGTGCCGGTGGAGTGTCCGTAGCAATCGGAGAGCTTGCAGACGGATTACAGGTTGATTTGGATAAAGTACCAAAGAAATATGCCGGACTGGACGGAACAGAACTTGCTATTTCCGAGTCTCAGGAGCGTATGGCAGTTGTTGTTGCACCGGAAGATGCACAGCAGTTCTTAGATTATGCAAAAGAAGAAAACTTAGAGGCTGTGAAAGTTGCCGTTGTAACCGAAGAGCCAAGATTAGTATTATCCTGGAGAGGAAAAGAAATTGTAAATCTTTCCAGAGCATTCTTAGATACCAACGGAGCACATCAGGAGACAGATGTAAAGGTAGAGCTTCCGGTAAAAGAAGAGAATTATTTAAATAAAATCAGCACAAAGGCTGTAGAAGAAGCAGTTGCAGCAGGCGATATGAAAGCTGCATGGTTAAATGAATTAAAAGACCTTAATGTATGTTCCCAGAAGGGTCTCGTAGAAATGTTTGATGGTTCCATCGGAGCAGGCAGTGTATACATGCCATATGGTGGAAAATATCAGTTGACCGAGACACAGAGTATGGTTGCAAAACTTCCGGTTATGAATGGAAAATGCGATACAGTAACCATGATGAGTTACGGATTTGATCCATATTTATCTTCATGGAGCCCATACCATGGAGCAGCTTATGCAGTATTAGAGTCTGTTTCCCGTATCGTAACAGCCGGTGGTGATTTCCACAAGATTCGTTTCACATTCCAGGAATACTTCCGCAGAATGTCGGAGGAGCCAAGTCGTTGGAGCCAGCCATTTGCAGCACTGCTTGGTGCTTATAATGCGCAGATTGGTTTCGGACTTCCATCCATCGGTGGAAAGGACTCCATGTCCGGTTCCTTCAATGAAATTGATGTACCGCCAACACTGGTATCCTTTGCAGTTGATGTAGCAAAAGAAAAAGATGTTATCACACCGGAGCTTAAGAAAGAAAATGATAAGCTGATGTTATTTACCATCGAAAAAGATGCTTATGATATGCCGGATTACGCACAGGTTATGAAGCTTTATGATGCAATTCATGAAATGACTGAGACAGGCGTTATCGTAGCAGCTTATGCATTAGACGGAAAAGGTCTTGCAGCAGCAGTCAGCAAGATGGCATTTGGTAATAAACTTGGCGTTACTGTAAATGCAGATGTAACAAAAGAAACATTATTTGCACCGGGCTTTGGAAATATCGTAGCAGAAGTTCCGGAAAATAAAGTTGCAAAAGCACAGGAAATCCTTGCAGCAGCAGGTCTTGCAGCAAACGGAGCTGTTGTGGGTGCAGTAAATGACAGCAAGAACTTTATCTATGGTGATATGAGCATTTCCATGGATGAAGCAATCGAAGCATGGGGACAGACTTTAGAGAAAGTATTCCCAACCAGAGCAACCACCGGAACAGAAGAAGTGAAGAGCGGACTTTACGATACAAAAGACATTTATGTCTGCAAGCACAAAGTTGCCCGCCCGCATGTATTTATTCCGGTATTCCCGGGAACCAATTGCGAGTACGACAGTGCGAAAGCATTTGAAAATGCAGGTGCAGATGTAACCGTAAAGGTATTTAAGAACTTAAATGCAGAAGACATCCGTGATTCTGTTGATGTATTTGTAAAAGCAATTGATGAAGCACAGATTATCATGTTCCCTGGTGGATTCTCCGCAGGAGATGAACCGGAAGGCTCAGCAAAATTCTTTGCAACAGCATTCCGTAATGAGAAGATGAAAGAAGCTGTAAACAAGCTTTTAAATGAGCGTGACGGTCTTGCACTTGGTATCTGTAACGGATTCCAGGCACTGATTAAATTAGGTCTGGTTCCTTACGGCAAGATTACACACCAGAGACCGGATTCACCGACTCTGACCTACAATACCATCGGACGTCATATTTCCAAGATGGTATATACCAAGGTAGTGACCAACAAGTCCCCATGGTTAGCACAGGCTGAGCTTGGCGGCGTATACTGTAACCCGGCATCTCATGGAGAAGGTCGTTTCGTTGCTCCGAAGGAGTGGTTAGACAAGCTTTTCGAGAATGGTCAGGTGGCAACCCAGTATGTAAACGAAGCCGGTGTTCCAACCATGGATGAAGAGTGGAACGTAAACGGTTCTTACATGGCAATTGAAGGTATCACCAGTCCGGACGGACGTGTCCTTGGTAAGATGGCACATGCAGAGCGTCGTGGAGAGTCTGTTGCAGTCAACATTTACGGCGAGCAGGATATGAAGCTGTTCGAAAGTGGAGTAGCATACTTTAAATAAAATAGTAAAATAAAAACCGAGCGGTTCTGTTAAAAGCAGAACCGCTCGATTGCGTATGCAACACCATCTTCTTCATTAGAAAGGGAAATGAAATCAGCCGAATCTTTTAAGAGCTGTTGCGCATTTCCCATGGCAACGCCAATGCCGGCAGCTTTGACGATATCGAGATCATTTTCGCTGTCACCTACCGCCATGGTATCTTCCATGGAAATGTGGAGGTAATCACAGAGGAATTTAAGTCCTTTGGATTTGGCAATGCCGCATCTGGTAACTTCTAAGTTATGAAAACCGCCGGACACATAAGTGACTTCCGGGAAGGTGTCTAAGATTTCTTTTGTTTTTTCTCTTGTGGTATAGCTTCCATCTGCATCCGGTGCAAAGTTTAAAGTCAGTTTTGAAACACAAAGTTTATGTTCTTCGATATAAGCAGCTAAGTCAGTAATCGTCTTCCGGGTGGTCTGGATATATTTTTTTAAGGAATCCGGAATATCTAATAGGTTGGTAAGCTCGCTGGTGGAAAACTGGGTATAGCCGTCACCATTGATAAAGGCATCGATATGAAGAGACTGCGTATAGAGCTTGCGTAACAGCCGGACACTTAAATCGGTATCCATGCTTTCATCTAAGAGCAGTTCCTTTTCCGGGACGCGGTATACCGCAGAACCGTTGGCAGTAATGGCATATTGGATGCCAAGCTCCTTCATTTCATCCACAGGAAGACCGATATAAGGCCGGCCGGTGGAGATAATAACGGTAATCCCGTTTTCTACGGCTTTTCGAATCATTTCTTTATTGTAAGAGGTAATGACACCGTCTTTATTATAGAGGGTGCCATCGATGTCTAAGGCAATTAGCTTTACTGAATTCATCAAGTGTACTCCTTTGTATTTGAAAATATCATTGTCAATGAATAACAGTGTAGCACAGAAAATGAAAAAAGCAACTCACCGGATTAAATTTATATTTTTAAGTTGCAGGAAAAGGAGCTTACATATATAATTAGTAGGAATTCAAATGTAAGATAAACTGGAGTATACTATGAATATAAAGGAATATATCAAAGAACAAAGACTGATAACCGATGGTGCCATGGGCACTTATTATGAGGAAAAATACAGCGAAGATACCGTGATTGCAGAAAAGGAGAATCTTAAGAATCCGGAGCAGATTAAGGAGATTCATTTAGAATATCTGCGTGCGGGAGCAAGGCTGATCCGCACCAATACATTTGCAGCAAATACCATGTTTCTTGCAGATATGCAGGAAGTAAAAGAGACAGTCCGGGCAGGCTATGAGATTGCAAAGGAAGCAGTAACCGCATTCCAGACAGAAAATGGAAAAGAGATTCCGGTATTTATCGGAGCAGATTTAGGACCGATTTATGATCTTGACCATCAGGACTATGACAATGTGTTACAGGAGTACAAAGAAATTTGTGACACATTCCTTTCCTGTGGCGCAGACTGTTTTGTATTTGAGACACAGAGTGACTTTACCTATATTGAGCCGGTGACGGCATATATCAAAGAAAAATCAGACGCATTTATTCTGGTGCAGTTTGCGTTTGACAAAAGTGGATACACCCGCTCCGGTCTCTCTATGCAACGTGTGGCAGTAGAAGCTTCCGAGATGGAAAATGTGGATGCCTATGGATTTAACTGTGAACTGGACAGTACCCACATGTATCAGTTTATGAAGAACCTGAAGTTCTCCAGTGACAAATTCGTATCAGCACTTCCAAATGCAGGGTACCCATATACTTTGCGAGGAAAGACAATTTATTCCAATAATGCATCTTATTATGCAGAAAAAATGAAGGATATTGCAGCCCTTGGCACAGATATTTTAGGTGGCTGCTGTGGAACCACACCGGAATATATTGCTTTGCTTTCTGGCGAGTTACAGGACGTGCCGAAGGCAGCAAAGAAAATTGAAAATGTAGTAACGCAGGAGGTTACAAGAACTCCGTCTATTTTTGAAGAGAAGCTTTCCCGTGGGGAGAAGGCTTATATTGTAGAATTGGACCCGCCATTTTCCGAGGATGCATCCAAGGTTATGAAAGGAGCAGAAGATTTAAGAAAATGTAATGTGGATCTGATTACCCTTTCCGATTCCCCAATGGCGCGGGCGAGAATGGATGCCGGACAGCTGGCAGTGAAAATCCAGCAGAAGACCGGTGTGTCAGTAATGCCGCATATCAGCTGCCGTGACCGCAATGTGATTGCGCTTCGGGCAGGTCTTTTAGGCATGCATATGAATGATGTCCGCCATTTCCTGATTGTGACCGGAGACCCGGTTTCAAGGGCAGACCGCGAAAGAGTGACTTCCGTTTTTGATTTCAATTCCATTAAACTGATGCAGTATGTTAAGGAAATGAATTTAGAAGTTTTTACACAGGAGCCGGTTTATTATGGTGGTGCACTGAATTATCATGGCGCCAATCCGGATGCGATTATTGAACGGATGAAGCGTAAAGCGGAAGCAGGATGCGGTTATTTCCTGACACAGCCGGTATATACCGAGGAAGATGTGGAAAGACTGACTTATATCAAAGAACACATTGACACCAAAATCATGTGCGGTATTATGCCGCTGGTAAGCTATAAGAATGCAACGTTTGTGAAAAATGAGATGCCGGGCATCCATGTTTCCGATGAAATTGTAAACCGGTATCGGGAAGATATGACAAGAGAAGAGGCAGAAGAAGTGGCAATTGAATTATCTGTTGAAATCGCAGCAAAATTATATGATATTGCAGACGGATTTTATTTTATGACACCATTTAACCGGACGGGCTTAATTGCGAGAATTATTGAGGCAATCCGACAGGAGGAAGAACGCAGATGACAAGAGAGGAATTTAAAGAATTAGTAAAAAATGGACCGGTTATCTTAGATGGTGCAACCGGAAGCAATCTTCAGAATGCAGGAATGCCGGTAGGAGTCTGCCCGGAGCAGTGGATTTTAGAGCATCCACAGACCATGATAGATTTGCAGCGGGCTTATGTGGAGGCTGGAACACAGATTCTTTTGGCACCGACCTTTACTGCAAACCGCATTAAATTAGAAGAATATGGACTGGCAGATAAGCTGGTAGAGATGAACCAGCAATTAGTTGCCATTTCCAAAGAGGCAGCAGGCGGAAAAGCGCTGGTAGCTGGTGATATTACCATGACCGGTCAGCAGCTTTATCCGATGGGTGAATTGCAGTTTGAAGAACTGGTAGATATTTATAAAGAACAGGTCAAAGTTGTGGCAGATGCGGGAGTAGACTTGTTTATCATTGAGACCATGATGAGTCTGCAGGAAACAAGAGCCGCTGTGCTGGCAATCCGTGAAACCTGTGATTTGCCGATTATGGCAAGTATGACTTATAACGAGGATGGCAGAAGCTTGTATGGAACAGATCCGGTAACTGCGGTAGTTACGTTGCAGAGTCTGGGTGCTGATGCAGTGGGAATGAACTGCTCCACAGGACCAGAGGAAATGTTAGAGCCGATTCGCCAGACCGTAGAATATGCCTATGTTCCTGTTTTGGCAAAGCCAAATGCCGGATTACCGGAATTAGAGGATGGTGTAACGGTATACAAGACCACACCGGAAGAATTTGCGGAAGTTGGTGCAAAATTAGTCGAAGAAGGCGTTTCGATTATTGGTGGATGCTGTGGAACGACCCCGGCACATATCAAGGCATTGGCAGATAAAGTAAAACCAATGGGGATCCATCATGCGGAAGCACCAAGACGAAGAGTGCTTACTTCTGAGCGTAAGACGGTAGAAATTGATTTGGACGGACCATTTATGGTAATTGGTGAGCGGATTAATCCGACCGGAAAGAAGAAATTGCAGGCAGAGCTTCGGGAAGGCAGCCTTAATATGGTTCGTGATATGGCACGGGCGCAGGAAGAAAATGGTGCAGCCATTCTGGATGTCAATATGGGTATGAATGGAATTGATGAGAAACAGATGATGTTAAATACCATTCATGAGGTTACTTATACAGTGGATTGTCCGCTTTGTATCGATTCATCCCATGTGGATATTATTGAAGCAGCACTTCGTATTTATCCGGGACGAGCTTTGATTAACTCTATTTCCTTAGAAAAAGAGAAATTCGAAAAATTGCTTCCGATTGCAAAGAAATATGGAGCAATGTTTATTTTGCTTCCGCTTTCTGACGAGGGACTTCCAAAAGACGCAGAAGAGAAGCGGCAGATTGTCCGTACCATTTTAGATGCCGCCTTAAAAATCGGTCTTCATAAAGAAGATATTATCGTGGATGGACTGGTAGCAACGGTAGGTGCCAATCCGCTGGCAGCATTGGAATGTTTTGATACCATCCAGTATTGTAAGGATGAATTGAGCCTTGCCACAGCCTGTGGACTTTCCAATATTTCCTTCGGTCTGCCGGAACGTATTTATGTAAACAGTGCATTTCTTACCATGGCAATTGCAAAAGGACTTACGATGGCAATTGCAAATCCATCCCAGGATTTATTAATGAATGCGGCAGTGGCTTCGGATATGCTTTTACATAAAGAAGGTTCCGATATCCGCTATATCAATCGGATGAACCAGCGGGCACAGAAGGAAGCTCCGGCAACCGATAACGCAGCTTCGGCAGGCACTTTAGAGCCGGCAAATCCGGTATTTGATTGTGTATTAAAGGGAAATAAGGGCAATATTTTAAAAGAAGTAGATAAAGCTTTGGCAGCAGGAGAAGAACCGGGAGCGATTATTAATGGACAGTTGATTCCTGCCATTAATGAAGTAGGTGTCCTTTTTGACAAGCAGATTTATTTCCTGCCGCAGCTGATTTCCAGTGCGCAGACCATGCAGCATGCCATTGAATACTTGGAGCCAATGCTTTCCAAAGATAAGGACGCAGAGCCAAAGGCAACCATTATTATTGCAACCGTAGAAGGTGACATACACGATATCGGTAAGAATCTGGTAGCACTGATGCTCCGTAACTATGGTTATCGTGTCTTAGACCTTGGCAAGGATGTGGCAGCGGATATTATTGTGGATACAGCGTTAAAAGAAAATGCCCAGATTATCGGACTTTCTGCCCTGATGACCACTACCATGATGCGTATGAAGGATGTGGTAGAACTGGCAAAAGAGCGCGGCTGCAACAGCAGGATTATCGTCGGTGGCGCAGCAATTACACAGAGCTTTGCAGATGAAATCGGTGCAGATGGCTATTCCCCGGATGCAGCTGATTGTGTAAAACTGGTAGAACGTCTACTGGAAGAAATGTAAATTTTTATTTTGGGAGGTTTTTGATATGGTAAAGATAATTTCAGATAGTACCTGTGATTTATCTGAAGAACTGGTAAAACGTTATGATATTACCATTCTTCCGCTTCACATTTTATTAGGTGACGAAGAATATCTGGATGGAGTAAATATTACTCCGCAGGAGATTTTTGACTGGTCGGATGAACACAAGACCACTCCAAAGACTTCAGCACCATCCGCAGAGCAGGCAGTAGAATTGTTAAAGCCTTATGTAGAAAAAGGTCAGGAGGTTATCTGTTTTGCCATTGCATCCGGGATGTCTTCTTCCATGAATGTGATGCGTCTTGCAGCGGAAGAACTGAATGCGGAAAATCTGGTGACTGTAATCGATTCGGCAAACCTTTCTACCGGTATCGGACTTCTTGTCATAGAAGCAGCCGAAATGGCACAGCAGGGAAAGGGTGCAGCAGAGATTACTGCACGCATTGAAGAATTAAAGCCTCTGGTTCGGGCAAGCTTTGTGGTAGACACCTTAACCTATCTTTATCGTGGTGGCAGATGCAGTGGACTGGCTGCCTTAGCCGGTGGTGCATTAAAACTTCATCCGCGGATTGGTGTTGAGGATGGTAAGATGGGACCGGGCAAGAAATACCGTGGCAATATGGAAAAGGTTGTTCTCTCTTATGTGAAAGACATGGAAGAAGCAATGAAGAATGCCCGGCCGGAACGTGTATTTATCACTCATTCCGGCAGTGCCCCGGAAATCGTAGATAAGGTACGGGCTTATCTCAATGACCTGCATGTCTTTCATGAAATTTTAGAGACCAGAGCGGGTGGTGTAGTATCCAGCCACTGTGGACCGGGAACACTGGGCGTCTTGTTTATTGCGAAGGAGTAGGGAGAAGGAGAGATGTATGATTTGCAAAGGTATCTCATAAGGCAAGTATCCGGCAGCTTGACAGAATTATTGGAGTAATTTTGAATCTTGAAATATTCTCAAAAATTTTAAATATTTCAAAAATATTTTTGAAAAAGTGCTTGACTTCACTATTCCTATATAGTATACTAGCAAAGCGGGTTGCAGATGAGTAACCCGCAGGAATATGGGATCTTAGCTCAGCTGGGAGAGCATCTGCCTTACAAGCAGAGGGTCACAGGTTCGAGCCCTGTAGGTCCCATTCCAAAACAAATAATTGAATATGGCGGAATAGCTCAGTTGGCTAGAGCACACGGTTCATACCCGTGGTGTCGAGAGTTCAAATCTCCCTTCCGCTACTGAAAAAGAATCTTGCAGATGCAGGATTCTTTTTTTTTGCGAGTAGCAAGAAAAAATCTGGCATCAGGAAAGAACTGCAGGTGAGAATTTCTTGTAAATCCCTTACCGACCTGTTTTCCTATTTAAAAATAGCTTATGGCTCCTGAAAAAGTCCAATCTCAGGCGGATAGTAACTAAAGATAAAAAACAGAATTGCAAGAATTACAAGGCAGGTAAGTAGCAGTCCATTGCGGTTGGCAAGTTTGCGGTTATCTTTCAGAAACCATCCGGTAAGAAAGACACCCAGAACACTGATGTAAAAAATTGCAATATCAATCGTCATGACAGAGAAGCCAAGCACACCGGTGTATGTGTAGAAGAGAATTGGAATTAATGCCAACCCAACCAGCGTCCCAATGGAGAGTGCTACTGGAATCGGACTTTGTTCCGGCAGTTTGAAAAAGAGAAAAAGCACAAGAACCAGCATTGGAAAGAAAAGAAGCTTCATGTGCTCCCAGGTGGATTCATTCCATGGTGCAAAAAGCCGTACGATGGAATTGTTACCGGACCATTCATAGACGAAATGTAATAGGGATCCAATCACAGACACAAAGAGAAAACCCCAGATAAAAAGTTTTTTAGAATTCATAAAAATACCTCCTGAAACTATAGTATGATGCAAAACAGGAAATAATATGAAAAAAGAAATCTATAAACAGCTATCAGAAAATACCTCCAGTGTGGTATAATGTCCGTAAGCATTGAGCAGTGCCAAAAACAAGAAAAATCCAGATTGGCTGCTTGCAGACAAAACTGGATTTTCCTTGTTTTTGATAGGGCGAAAGCCCGAGAGCGGGAAGGTGAATGGCAGCTTCCCGCATGCACTGCGGAGCTGGACTGAGATAGGGCGGAAGCAGAGAGCGGGAAGGTGCATGGCAGCTTCCCGCGTGCACTGCGGAGCTGTACCGAGATAGGGCGAAAGCCCGAGAGCGGGAAGGTGCATGGCAGCTTCCCGCGTGCACTGCGGAGCTGGACCGAGATAGGGCGGAAGCAGAGAGCCGGAAAGTTGAAAAGAAAAAAAGAAAGCAGGTAATCACATGCGAGTAGGAATGGGATATGATGTTCATAAATTAGTAGAAGGAAGAAAATTAATCATAGGCGGAGTGGAGATACCGCACAGTCTTGGCTTGCTGGGACATTCGGATGCAGATGTATTGTTACATGCCATCATGGATGCGTTGCTGGGGGCAGCGGCTTTAGGAGATATCGGAAAGCATTTTCCGGATACAGACCCGGCATATGAGGGGATTTCCAGTATAAAATTATTGGAAGAAGTGGGACAGCTTTTAGAGAAAGAGAATTATGTCATTGATAATATCGATGCTACGATTATTGCCCAGAAGCCAAAGATGCGTCCACACATTGAGAAGATGGAAGAAAATATTGCACAGGCATTGAAGATAGACGTCAGTCAGGTAAATGTAAAGGCAACCACAGAGGAAGGGCTTGGCTTTACCGGAAGCGAAGATGGAATCAGCTCCCAGGCAATCTGTGCTATCTCAAGTATCTATGAAAACAGCATAGCAGTGGGAGGCAGTGAACGAAATTGTGCAGGCTGCCCGGGATGCGGAAAATAACTTTTCTATTGACAAAATGGCAATTCGTGCATAAACTAGTAGCGTAAAAAGAATTTAAAAATGATTCAGAAATGAATTGATAAATGCAGTGAACGGAAAGAGTAGTATACATGCGTGAATAAAAGAGAGAGACTGTCATCGGCTGAAAGCAGTCTTGATTCCAAAGTATATGAAGTGCATCCGGAAGCAGTCCCGGTGAAAGCAAGTATCCAGGAACGAATAGCACACGTTACGTGTATTGAGGGAAAGCAGCAATGCTTTACTTAGAGTGGAACCGCGGAATAACTTCGTCTCTATATTTATATAGAGACGATTTTTTACTTTATAGGAAATTGCTTTCCTGTAAAGTAAAAAATCGCTCCGCGAGAAAAATTACAGGCATGCATGCATAAAGGAAAGAATCTATACAGTGAACAGGAGGCTGTAATCATGGGTTTTATAAAAGAATTAAAAGAGGAATTTGAGATTATCAAGGAGCGTGATCCGGCATTAAAATCTCCAATGGAGGTTTTGCTTTATCCGTCATTTCGTGTTATGCTTAGTTATAGGCGTGCACATAAGCATTACCTGAAGGGACATTTCTTCCGGGCAAGATATATTTCACAGAAAGCAGCAAGAAAAACCGGAATTGAGATACATCCGGGCGCAGTAATTGGAAAAGGATTCTTTATCGACCATGGTACCGGCGTTATCATCGGAGAGACATCAATTATCGGAGATAATGTAACCTTATATCAGGGTGTAACCCTGGGCGGAACCGGTAAGGAAACCGGAAAGCGTCATCCGACCTTAGAGGATAATGTAATGGTAAGTGCCGGAGCAAAAATCATCGGTTCCTTTACGGTAGGCGAGAATTCGAAAATCGGTGCCGGAAGTGTGGTAATTGAAGAGGTGCCGCCAAATTGTACCGTAGTAGGAGTTCCGGGACGAATCGTAAAACGTAACAATGTAAAAATTCCACGCAGCGATATGGATCAGTGCAATCTGCCGGACCCGGTACAGGAAGACATCAATGTATTGCAGCGGGAAAATTCAGAATTATGCAACCGTATCATTGATATGGAAAAAGAGATAAAAGCATTAAAGCAGGAAGTAGAAAAGAATTAAATAAGTAATTCCAGGAACGATGGAGGATAACATGGAGAACAACGTAAAGATTTTTAATACCCTTACAAGAAAAGTAGAGACCTTTGTGCCAAACGAAGATGGAAAAGTGAAAATGTATACCTGCGGACCAACCGTATATCATTTTGCACATATCGGAAATCTGCGCAGCTATATTATGGAAGATGTATTAGAGAAAACACTTCGCTATGCAGGTTATGATGTAAAGCGTGTCATGAACATAACAGACGTAGGACATCTTTCCAGTGATGCAGATACCGGTGAGGATAAAATGTTAAAGGGCGCAAAGCGTGAGCACAAGACCGTTATGGAGATTGCAAAGTATTATACCGATGCATTCTTTTCCGATTGCTCCAAATTAAATATCAAACGTCCGGATGTGGTAGAGCCGGCAACCAATTGTATCCCGGAATTTATTCATATGATAGAGGTACTTTTAGAGAAAGGCTATGCATATATTGCCGGAGAAAATGTATATTTTGATACATCAAAATTAGATGATTATTATGTATTCTCCAGCCAGAGCGAAAAAGAGCTGATGGTAGGTGTCCGTGATGACGTATCTGAGGATGAAAATAAGCGCAACAAGAGTGATTTTGTATTGTGGTTTACCAAGTCCAAATTCGATAACCAGGAACTGAAATGGGATAGTCCATGGGGCGTTGGTTATCCGGGCTGGCATATCGAGTGCTCCTGCATCAGCATGAAGCATTTAGGCGAATATATGGATATTCACTGTGGTGGTGTGGATAATATTTTCCCACATCATACCAATGAGATTGCACAGAGTGAAGCATATCTTGGACACAAATGGTGTAATTACTGGTTCCATGTGCATCATCTGAATGATAAATCAGGAAAAATGAGTAAATCCAAGGGAGATTTCCTGACCGTTTCCTTGTTGGAAGAAAAAGGTTATCTGCCGCTGGTATATCGTATGTTCTGTCTGCAGTCCCATTACAGAAAGCCATTGGAATTCTCTTATGAAGTAATGGATAATATGGAAAATTCCTATGTAAAGCTTCGTAAGACCATTGCAAAACTGGATGCGTCTACAGAAGTAGAGCAGGATAAATTTGATGCATACAAAGAGAAATTCCTGCAGGCATTAGAGGATGATTTAAATACTTCCATGGCACTGACTGTAGTATATGAAGTATTGAAAGCCGATATGACCGATGCAACCAAGCTTGCACTGGTAAAAGATTTTGATTATGTATTATCTCTTGATTTAGCAGCGGGAGAAGTAGCAAATCCTGCCGATGAGATCGATGCAGATTTAGAAGCATATGTATTAGAAAAAATCGAAGAGCGTAAGGCTGCAAAGAAGGAAAAAGATTTTGCCAAAGCAGATGCAATTCGTAATGAACTTTTGGAAAAAGGAATTGTCTTAGAGGATACCAGAGAGGGTGTAAAATGGAAAAAGGCATAGATTCTCATATCAAAGAATATTTTGACCTGCCAAAGGTGGATGTAGCAACCTACTCCCCTTTGGCACTTGCCTACATAGGAGATGGCATTTATGACCTTGTCATAAGAAGCATTGTAGTTGGAAAAGGCAATACCAAGGCATCCCGTCTGCATCAGACCACCAGCCATCTGGTGAAAGCACATGCGCAGGCAACGATGATGGAGACACTGACTCCGATGCTTACGGAAGACGAAACGGAAATTTACCGCAGAGGCAGAAATGCCAAGTCTCCGACCATGGCAAAAAACGCAACTATGTCAGATTATCGCCGTGCCACCGGCTTTGAAGCATTGATGGGCTATTTATATCTGACGGATCAGTTTGAGCGGATTTTGGAACTGGCGAAAGAAGCAATCAGACACTATAATGTGAAGACCGGAAAGAATGATCTGGCAGGAGGAAAGTAGAATGGAAGAAATGCAGATGGAAAACACACAGGCGGAAAGCACGAAGATAGAAGGAAGAAATGCAGTTTTAGAAGCATTTCGTTCCGGAAAAACCATAGACAAGCTGTTTGTATTAGATGGCTGTAAAGACGGTCCCATTCAGACCATTTTAAGAGAAGCGAAAAAGCATGATACGCTGGTACAGTTTGTGGCAAAAGAGCGTTTAGAGCAGTTGTCAGAGACGAAGAAGCATCAGGGTGTCATTGCCATGGCAGCAGCATTTTCTTATGCAACGGTAGAAGATATTTTAGAAAATGCCAGAAAGAAAAATGAAGCACCATTTGTCATTTTGCTGGATAATATTGAAGACCCGCACAATTTGGGTGCAATTATCCGTACTGCCAATCTGGCAGGTGCCCATGGCGTCATTATTCCAAAGCGCCGTGCAGTGGGACTGACCGCTACCGTAGCAAAGGCATCCGCAGGAGCCATTTATTATACACCGGTAGCAAAGGTAACCAATCTTACCAATACCATCCGGGAATTAAAGGAGCAGGGCATGTGGTTTGTCTGTGCAGATATGGGTGGCACAACCATGTATGATCTGGATTTAAAAGGTTCTATCGGACTGGTTATCGGAAATGAAGGAGAAGGTGTCAGCAAATTAGTAAAAGAAAACTGTGACTTTGTGGCATCGATTCCAATGAAGGGAGATATTGACTCCTTAAATGCATCGGTAGCAACAGGTGTTTTAGCTTATGAAATTGTAAGACAGAGATTAAGTTAACAGGAGAGAGAGATGCAATCTTATCAGAACATGAGTGATGAGGAATTAATTGCAGCACTTCGTAGTGGTGAAAAAGAAATTACAGATTATCTGATGGACAAATACAAGAGTCTGGTTAAGAAAAAAGCAAAAGCACTTTATCTCATTGGTGGTGAGACGGACGATTTGATTCAGGAGGGAATGATTGGTCTGTTTAAAGCTGTCCGGGATTATCAGCCGGATAAAGACAGCAGCTTTTTTCATTTCGCAGACCTTTGTATTGCAAGGCAGATGTATACAGCGGTGGAGGCTTCCAATCGGAAAAAGCATGCACCGCTCAATTCGTATGTACCACTTTATGCAGATAGTGAGGATTCGGAAGGCAGGAATCTGGCGGATGTGTTAGAGACTATAGATGAGGCGAATCCGGAGAATTTATTTATCAGTCAGGAAGACCGGGAAGATTTCAAGCGGAAAGTAAATGAAACTTTAAGCAAAATGGAACAGGAAGTGTTGTCGTATTATCTGCAGGGCTTTCGCTATGAGCAGATTGCAGAAGCTATGGGAAAAGAGCCGAAGGCTGTGGATAATGCGTTACAGCGTTTAAAGAAGAAGTTGAAAGGGAAGTAACAGCATGAAAAATATCATTCACATTTTTCGTAAGGACGTAAGAGGACTTTGCAGGAATTTTTTCGCACTGGTCATTGCAATCGGATTGTGTTTTATTCCATCTTTGTATGCATGGTTTAATATTTATTCCAACGAGGATCCTTATGCCAACACCGGAAATATCTATATTGCAGTGGCATCTGAAGATGAAGGAATGAAATTAGAGGATGGCACAACCGTCAACATGGGTGCTCAGGTGATTGAGCAGTTGAAGGAGAATAAGTCCATAGGCTGGCAGTTTGTAGACAGCTCTGATGAAGCAATCAACGGAGTAGAAAGTGGAAAATATTATGCGGCAGTAGTTATTGGTGACCGCTTTTCCGAGAGCATGTTCAGCATCTTTTCTAAAGGACTGGAGAATCCGACCATTACATATTATGAGAATGAGAAGAAAAATGCCATTGCAACGAAAATTACCGATACTGCGGTGAGCACATTAAAGTCCAGTATCAATGAGACATTTCTTGAGACAGCGGCAAGTGCCATGTTTGCCCAGATGGATAATCTTTCTGAGAAAATAAGTGAAGATGGCGGTGTGGATGGATTCCGCCAGAAATTAGAGCAGCTCAGCCAGAATTTAAAGGACTATGATGCCATGATAGACAGCTTCCTGTCCGGAAATGAAGAACTGAGCGCAGGGATTGATGAAGCCAATTCCAGTGTGTCAAAGGTGGAAGATAAAATTGATTCAGCTGTAAATTCCCTGAATGGAACAAAGACACAATTAGACAGTACGGATACTACACTTTCAGATTTTTCCAAGAATGTGGAGACAACCTTAACGGATATTGAGAATTCTTTGAATAAGATTTCAACGGATATTACCAATGCCGGACTGGGAGATTCTGCCAAGAAGACAACTGAAAGTATTGAGACAACAACGAATGATATCAAGACCTTAAATGACCAGTTGCAGTCGCTTTATGGAGCAATCAGTGGACTCAAGACGGATGAGAGCTTTACGGACGAGCAGAAAACGGATATGGATGATGTGATGTCACAGATTGATGCGTTGAAGCAGGATGCAGAAGAAATGCAGAAGCTTTTAGAGACACTGATGCCGGACAATGCATCAGATGCAGTAAAAGATGCGGTAGATACTGTGACAGGCGGAATGAATACAGCATTGTCTACCTGCAGCAAGACCATTGAAAATATGAAGAATGTATACACCAATAATCTGGTGCCTGGAGTATCCGGAATATTGGATACGGCATCCCAGATACTGGTCAATGTAACCAATCTTTTGAATAATCTGAATAATACATTAGGTGACATGGAAACCATTTTCGATGGAACCTTAGATATGGTAGATGCTACAGATGAAAGCTTTACACAGATTCAGACATTGCTGCAGACCTGTGATACAAAGATAGAAGAGGCAATCAGCAAGCTGGATGAAGCATCGGAAGATGAACAGATGCAGATTATCATGGAACTTTTGGGCGGCGATCCGGAATCCTATGGTAGATTCTTTGCACAGCCGGTAAAAGTGGAGACAAAGCAGGTTTATGAGATTAAAAACTATGGTTCTGCGGTAGCACCATTTTATACGACACTGGCACTCTGGGTAGGCGGTATTGTACTGGTTTCCCTGATTAAAGTAAAGGCATCCGAAAAGGATTTGACCAATCCGAAGCGTTATCAGCTTTTCCTGGGAAGATATTTAATCTTCTTTGTGATGGGACAGATACAGGCATTGATTATTGTACTGGGCAATATTTATCTGTTGCATTGCCAGGTGAAGAATCCGGTATTGTTCTGGTTTGCGGCGTCGCTGACGAGCTTTACCTTTATCCTTTTAATCTATGCGCTGACACTCTCCTTTGGAGATATCGGAAAAGCACTGGTGGTTGTAATGGTTGTTATCCAGATTGCAGGTTCCGGTGGAACATATCCGATTGAGATATTGCCGGAATTTTACCGGCGGGTATATATTTTCTTCCCATTTCCATATGCTATTAATGCCATGCGTGAAACCATTGGCGGCATGTATGGCGGAGCCTATGAGAAGAATCTGGCAGAGCTTCTGATTTTCGCAGCAGCGGCATTGTTAATCGGACTGCTGATTCGCGTACCATTTATGGGTATCAATCATTTCGTAGAAAAGCGAATGAAAGATACGAAGATGATGTAAGAGAGCAGGTGAAGAGCAGATGGAAAAGAAAGAAGATTATGAAAAGCTTTATGACATGCTTTTAGGCTATGAGCAGGAGATTCATAAGAAGAACCAGAAACGTATCCGCATCGGATTGCGGTGTCTTATCATTATTCCACTGATTTTCCTGGCATTGTTATTCTGGACAGAAAGCTCAAAAATTGTATTTTTGATTCTGTGGATTGTATCGCTGTTTATTCTGGCAGGATATTTAATCTTTGTAGAATATTCGGATTATAAATTACAGGAAAAATTAAATGAGATTTCCAACCGGGAGCAGCAGGAGAGAGATGCACTGATTGGCGATGGAAT
Source organism: Roseburia sp. CLA-AA-H209 (assembly GCF_020687575.1). NCBI lineage: Bacteria > Bacillati > Bacillota > Clostridia > Lachnospirales > Lachnospiraceae > Roseburia > Roseburia sp. CLA-AA-H209. Next base: position 31,574 of record NZ_JAJEQU010000017.1, on the reverse strand, counting down.
TGCCCAGGTAGAAGAACGGATTCGTACCGTACTTCAGACGGCAGAGCAGGAACTTTTAACGGATAGCACAAAGGAGTAGCAGAGGGATAACACATGAAAAATATTTTTAGAATCTTTTACCGGGATTTTAAGAGAGTCAGCACAAATGTGGTAGCAGTGGTTATTGTAATAGGTCTTTCCATTATTCCATCACTGTACGCATGGTTTAATATATTGTCCAACTGGGACCCGTATGGACCGGAATCTACATCAAATCTTAAGATAGCAGTATATTCCGCAGATGAGGGAATTGACATGGGAGGTCTGCCTTTAAATATCGGAGACAGCGTCATTGATGCCCTGAAAGCCAACCAGACTATGGGCTGGCAGTTTACTGATACCATGGATGAAGCAACCGACGGTGTATACAGCAGTGAATATTATGCGGCACTGATTATTCCCGAGGATTTCTCCAAGAAAATGATAAGCTTCCTTAACGGAGAAGTACAGAATCCGCAGATTATTTATTATGAAAATGAGAAGAAAAATGCCATTGCACCAAAGATTACATCCAAGGCAAAAACGGCAGTGCAGGAACAGGTAAATGCAACCTTTGTCAGCACTCTGGCAGAAGTCATGTTAAAGGTAAATGATGTCATGGTAGAAAATGGAATGGATTCCGGCTCTATGATAAATCTTTTTCTGACACAGCTTAATGATTTAAGCGGAGATTTGGACGGCTATATTGCATTGCTGAATTCTTTTGTCAGCATTACCAATTCGGCATCCAGCCTGATTGATACGACACAGGTTATGCTGCCGAATCTGAATACGATGGTAGATGATGGTTCGAATACGGTAAATACCATGCAGGGAGCATTGAATTCCGGCAGCCTTAATGCCAGTGCTTTGGCTGAGGTTATTTCAGCAAATCTTAATACAGCAGCCGACAGCCTTGACAACATCAATACGCTGATACAGAATGCCTTAGATCAGTTGGATAACTATGGTGATTTATCTTCCGGCGGACTGCAGAGCGCAATTAATATGATGCCGCTGATCCGTCAGTTATTTGAAAACAGTGTGGCAGACTGGAAGGATGATGAAAGTGTTTCCGGTCAGATTGCAGAAATCGAAGCACAGTTAGATAAAATTGAAGCAGATTTAAACAGTGTCCAGAATAATGTCACAGATTTAACTACTGCAAAGGATACTTTAAACACTGAAATATCTACCGAAATAACTTCCTGTAAGACCAAAATAAAAGCTTTAAAAGATACGTTTGACTATTCGGTAAAAGGTCAGCTGGAGACAACCATTCAGTCCATGCAGGGGTCACTGAATCAGACACAGGCAATTTTAAATGGTGTCGATGGAGATTTTGATGAAGTATCGGAAGTATTGGATGCTTATAGTGAAACCCTCGATAAGGGAAATGAAAGCTTAAGTGATTCATTGGCAGCAGCACAGGAAATGAAGACCGGACTTGACAGTGTGATTACAAGTCTCAGTGCTCTGGAAATCAGTGACCAGTATCAGGCTTTGATGAAAATCTTAGAGACCGACCCGACTTTGTTAGGAGATTTCTTATCTTCTCCGGTCAATATGGAGACGAAAGAGATTTATCCGATTTCCAATTATGGTTCGGCAATGTCACCGTTCTATACGGTACTGGCATTGTGGGTAGGTGCGTTGATTCTGGTGGCAATCATTCATGTAAAGGTACTTCCGGATGAGAAAATACCGAATGCAAAACCTTACCAGAAATTCTTTGGAAGATATATTACATTCTTCCTGATTGGACAGGTGCAGGCATTGATTACTGCACTGGGAGATTTGTTTTATATTAAGATACAATGCCATAACCCATTCTTATTCTGGCTTGCCTGCGCATGCTGCAGCTTTGTATTTACCTTATTTATGTACGCATTAACGGTAGCCTTTGAAAATGTCGGAGAGGCTTTGGCGGTAGTCATTATGGTTATCCAGGTAGCAGGAGCAGGCGGTTCCTTCCCAATTGAAGTACTGCCGGCAATCTATCAGCGGATTTACCGTTTCTTCCCATTCCCTTATGGAATGGATGCACTCCGGGAGACCATCGGTGGTATGTATGGAATGACTTATTGGAAATGCCTCGGCATCTTGGGCATCTATATTATAATCTCACTTCTGATTGGACTTGTAATTGCAATTCCGTTCCGGAAGTTAAATATGAAGATTGAGCATAGCAAAGAAAAATCTGACATTATGCTGTAGAAAAGTATTGACAATCATAGCTCTCTATAGTATAGTATTACAAGTCGGGATTAGTTCCGACAGAATTGCTGGCATGGCTCAGTCGGTAGAGCGTCGCATTGGTAGTGCGGAGGTCACGGGTCCGATTCCCGTTGCCAGCTTAACTGGAAAAAAGGCTGTAATCCTTGATTTTTCAAGGGTTACAGCCTTTTTTGTTGCAGGCATCCGTAAGAAGCTGCCAGTGGCAGGTTCAAAGGAAATTACAAAAGTAGAGAAAGATTTAATAATTTGGTTAGACGCATGTGGGATAGCTTCGACTACAATATGGGGAATATGCAATATGCTGAAAACGGACGAGGAAATGAAAGAACTAATAAGTTTTTCACTGGATATTCCAGAGGAAATGTATCGGAACAATCCGAGCGAAGCGGAGGAGCAGATACTGGCAAAAGCATTGCAGATAACACAGAATAGAAAAATAGAATGAATGACACATTCCCTGGGGTGGCTGTGTCAAATGACCCGAGCCGGTACGTCCAAGACGAACCTCAGTCCAATGTGTCATTCTGCGAAAAATATAGCATAATAGAATGATAAATGTCAATAAATACAAAAAGGTTAAATCTTTCACTTCAAAAAGTGACCTAGCGGATAAAACTGCTTAAGGGTTACAGCTTAGCTCCAATTTTTTGAATAAGAGCATCCTGCAGTACCTGTGAAAAATTAATGTTGAGCGAGATAGCCTCTTCATTTAACCATTCCGGAATAGTGAGGGTCTTTTTTACTGCTTTTGAGTTATTGCGTTTTTGATAAGCAAGCATATCGAATTCGATGATAATGCAGTATTCATTTTTTGAAACGTTAATATCTTTTGGCTGGGAAGGAACCGGAATATCCTGATGTTCCTGTTTACGGCTTGTCAGGGCAAGACCTAAGGCATCAACAGCCATTTCATAAGCATTTTGCATATCATCTCCCTGGGTCATACATTCCGGTAAATCTGGAAAAGTAACCCAAAATCCACCTTCTTCTGCAATATGAAAAATGGAAGGATAAAATAATTTGTTCATAAGAACCTCCTTTCGATAGAAGTTGGATTATCGTAGTCCGGCTTCTTTTAAAATTGCCTGTTCTAATCCTTTCTTCAAGTCTTTGTTATGATAAGGAACAATGACGGTTCTATTCGTGATAGGATGAAATAATTTTATGTGAGAACCGCTTTGGCTGGTTATGATAAAACCATGTTTCTTAAGGTAGTTTACCATTTCTCTGGAAGTCATTGGCATATACGCAATTCTCCTTTGATCAATATTATATTAATACGTGTTAATACGTGTGTCAAGAGTGGAATAAACTAAAACAAAAAAGATAATAAAAATGCATGGAATAATCTGAAATAGGAAGATTAAAAGAACTACTTAAAATGATATGCACATAATATGTAAAGAAAAAGAACCAATAATGGTTCTAGTAGAAAACTAACATATAAGAAAGAAACTGTCAATCAAAAAGACAATATCTTTACCCAGAAAAAAGCTGCCCACCGGCAGCTTTTTTTAGGTTATGCAAATCGCATAAAACATATTAACATCCGAGTCTGAATAATTTGCAGATTGTGTTAAATAACTCGGAACAGCTATTGAAATTAAAACACATAGTTTCGTCCTCCTTATTTTCTTTGAAATCATGTCTTAGCTAAGTACAAATGAATTGTAACAAGTCTGTAACATTTTCACAATAGGAGTACATTGGAAACATGGGAAATATCTGGCTCTAGGATAAGCCGGGATGAGTTGGCTCTTTCTCAAGCTTTGCAAACCAGCTATTAACGGCCTTGCTTACCTCGTCACGTTTACGAAAAGGAATCTGCACAATGGAGTGGTCTTCCATAATAAGGTCGTGCTGCAGAATTCCGGTGACATGATTTAAGTTTACCAGATAGCTGCGGCCAACCGGAAGAAAACAGGCAACAGAGGCAAAGTTCTCGGTAAGCTGTGTCAGGTTTCCGGGAATCGTAAAAGTCTCTGATATAGCGTGCAGCAGGACATTGTGCTGCCCGGTTTCAAAAAAGAGAATATCTGAGTAAGGAAGAGAATATTCCTTCCTACGGACAGAAAAGGTAAATACTTCATTGGATTCCTCTAAAAGCGTATCGCAGCGGCTCATGGCATTGAGAAAATCTGTGTGTGAGTAAGGCTTTTGCAGATAGTAAAGAGCATTTACCTCATAGCTTGCCATGGCATGTTCCGTAGAAGAAGTGGTGAAAATAATGCCACCCTCATAGCCCAGTGAGCGAAGGATACGTGCTGTTTCCACACCGTCCTGGTTATTCATATAGATATCTAAAAACAGCAGAGCCGGATAACGCTTTTCTTCCTTATAATATTGAATCATCTCTTCGCCCGAAGAAAAAAGTAGAATCTCCATATTACAATGATGTTTCGTGGCATATGTATTCAGATGATGTTTCAGCCGTAAGGCATCGCTTTCAGAATCTTCGCATAAGTAAATCAGCATAATTATTCTCCTGTATATAAAAAGTAAAAACACCGGATACGAAACAAGTATAACATATTGAAAGAAAATAAGAATCATTTTTTATCGACAATCAGGAAGATAAAATCACAATTTGGAAGAATTGGTTGCAAAATTTTAAGCGTTTTCTTAAAATAGAAACTGTGTGAACAAAAGAAATAGAATAAAAAAGGAGAGGAAATATGGGAAGAAACCGAAAAAAACGATGTCTGGCATTTTTGATGGCATTGACTATGATGACAGGCTTATTTATGGGAGATGCTGCCGGACTACTGGTAAAGGCAGAGGATACGCCGGCATCCGTTCAAATAGGAATTACAACATTAGAGACGGGCTGGTATGTGAAGGCGGTGGATCCTCCTTCTACACCGGGACCATCTGCAACGATTCGTGGCGTCGATAAAGTAGGGGAAGAACCGGAAAGTGGTGGTTATATTTATTTTGATAAAGATACGGCAACCATGACTGTATATAATGATATGGAGATTGCTACTTCCGGACCGAATCCGGTGACAGTAACAGGCGGAAACTTAACAATTTCCGGAGCAGGAAATTTTACTGTAGAAGGAACTTCTCCTGCATTTCTGTTAGCCGGAACCAGTGCTGCCGTTGTCACAAAGGATTTTACCGGAAATTTCAAGGTAACAAGTAATAGTAATGTAATAAACGGTGGCAGCAGATTTGAGATAGATACAACCGGTGATATTACACTGGAAACTGCATCAACGTCTTCAGAGCCAATTGCTTTGAGCAGTGGAGTGGTTGATTTAAGTGGAAAGAAAGTTACGATAACCGCACCATGTGGTATGATTGACAGTGGAGTATCCACACTGAACCTGGCACAGACAGAAGGAGACCTTGTAATAAGTTCATCATCTCTTTGGTATCCAATTTTTAATGCAGATAATGTTACTCTGAAAAATACCGGTGGAAAGGTGGAATTGGAAAATACCAGCACAGCGGTGCTGACCAACAGTAGTCTTACCATTGAAGCTGCCGGAGATATTTCTTTAAAATCTGCGAATATAATAACATCCAAAAGTAATCCACAGGTGAGTTTAACTTCAACCAATGGGGATGTTACAATAGAACAGACTGCAAACCCTGTCATGCAAGATGGTAAGCTGACGATTCGGGCATTGGCAGGAGCAGTAAGCATTTCAACTAATGCAACGGTACCGATGTTTTGGGGAGAACTTGATATAAAGGCAAAGAATGATGTGACACTGAAACAGAATGGAGCAACAAATTCATCACTTACCTGGATTGGAGGCAGTGGAAGTATTGAGAGTACTGATGGGGATGTTACAATAGAACAGGAAAGCAGCACATATGTGATTGACACTCAGAATGCAGTCAGCCTGAATGCAGGTGGAACGGTTACGGTAAAGAGAAATACAGAAGGAACAGCATTAGCTTCCATGGTGAATGGGATTTTTGAAACAGGTGTAATCCAGCTTGTAGACGGCACAAAGAAAGGAGCCATCGTAGATGGAACCGTATATGCTGCCAGCGGATGTACGCATCCAAAGCGTATCAATGGAAAATGTGTTGTATGTGATGACCAGGAGCCGGTGGCAGCTATTGTAGATGCCAACGGAAATGTAACAAATTATAACAGTCTGTCCGATGCATTCCATAATGCCAATGAATATAATACCGTAAAATTATTCGTTGATTATAAGAACAGCAGTGAATCAATTGATTTATCCTCTGTATATAAGGCTGTAAATCTTGATTTAAATGGGAAGAGTTTAACATTAGATGCATTTAATATCATGAATCACTTAAGCGTTTCCAATGGAAAGCTTAACCTGAGTACGCTCAATGATGCAAATACTAGTCTTTCTGATAAATGTACATTAGAAAATGTGGAAGCGGATATCCATGAGATAAGTTGGACTGCAAATGGTGGTCTGGAATTAAAGAGCAGTAGACTTCATGTAGGTTCACAGGCATCCCCTTGCTCATTCTTTGTAGAAATGATTACAATAGCACCGGATGACGATTCTGTAATTACAGTAGAAAACATGATAAGTGGTCTGGCAAACTATAAAAATGTACCAGCAATGGAACAGGCATTGGATAAATTAATTCCTTTCGGATATTCAGTTTTTGTTGATACTGATATTACAGTACTGGATGAATCCGGAAATCGTGCCAAAAATCTGGTGCTTCGTAATAAGAAGCTGGCAGAAGCGGACATTACTTTAAGCCCGGCTGCCTTTGTCTATGATGGTACAGGAAAAGAGCCGGCTGTAACCGTAACGTATGATGGAATGACATTAACGGAAGGAAGGGATTTTACGGTTACTTATGTTGATAATATTGAAGTGGGTGATACAGCTGCAGCAATTATCAGTGGTTCCCGCTTTTTAGACAGTGTAACAAAATACTTCAGCATTACCAAAGCACATCGTGGAGCACCAACAGGACTTACCGCAGTAGCAGAAACCCTTGATGGCAAAAATGATGGAAAGATTCGTGGTGTGAATGCGGAAATGGAATACAGTATTGATGGAACTACCTATACCGCAATTACAGAAAATGAATTGACCGGACTTGCCGACGGAACTTATCTGGTACGTTATCAGGAAACACGCAATTATTATGCGTCTTCTGCAACACAGATTGTAGTAGAAAAAGGACTTCCTTCTTCCGACAGCTTAAACCCGTCAAACCCGGGCGGCGGAAATAATCCGGAAAATACACCAGGTGGAAGCATGCCAAATGAAAATAATAATGGAACTACACTAAATGGAAATACTAATGGAACGTCATTAACCGCCGGAAGTAATGTTGTTACAACATTGCCAGGCGCATCTTCGGTACAGACACCGGCAGCAACAACGTCTGATAGCAGCACACAGGTTAAAACCGGAGACGACAATCAGATATTCCTATATCTTCTTGTACTGATTGCTGCGGCAGGAGTGGCTGCGGGAGCATATGGCAGATTAAATGCAGGATGCCGTATGAAATAAGTGAAAAGGGATATATCGGAAATAGAAAAGTCATGAAATGAAAAATAAAAATGCTGTACTTTCAGAAATGGGAGTGCAGCATTTTTCTGTTGCAAAGAACATAAGGACGCGGTAAAATGTAGCGTAGTCAAAGAAGAGGAGATAGAAGATGCTGACACAGTTTTCAAGAACCGAACTATTGCTTGGAAAAGAAGCAATGGAAAAATTAAAGAATGCAAAGGTTGCAGTATTTGGAATTGGCGGAGTAGGTGGATATGTCTGCGAAGCATTGGTAAGAAGCGGAGTTGGAGCTTTTGATCTGATTGATGATGACAAGGTATGTCTGACGAATCTCAACCGTCAGATTATTGCAACCAGAAAGACCGTTGGAAAATATAAAACAGACGTCATGAAAGACCGTATTTTAGAGATTAATCTGGATGCCAGGGTAGAAGTGCATAAATGCTTTTTCCTGCCGGAAAATGCGGATGAATTTCCTTTTGAAGAGTATGATTATATCGTAGATGCAGTAGATACGGTAACAGCGAAGATTTCACTGGTTATGAAGGCACAGGAGATGAATGTGCCGATTATCAGCAGTATGGGAGCCGGAAATAAGTTAGATGCCAGTCAGTTCCGTGTGGCAGATATTTATAAGACAAAGGTATGCCCGCTGGCAAAAGTAATGCGCCGTGAGTTAAAGAAACGTGGCGTAAAGAAGCTTAAGGTGGTTTATTCCGAAGAGCAGCCAACCAGACCAGTTGAAGATATGGCAATCAGCTGTAGAACCAACTGTATCTGTCCGCCGGGAGCAGCCCATAAATGTACGGAGCGGCGTGATATTCCGGGCAGTGTGGCATTTGTGCCATCTGTCGCTGGACTGATTATCGCAGGTGAAGTAGTAAAGGATCTGGCAGCAAAATAAGAAACAGATAAAGAAAACCGGATGTGGAATCACATCCGGTTTTCCATTTCTATTGATTTCCTTATCAGGAAAATTATTTCTGAGGACCTGCAGAAACAAGAGCTTTACCAGCTTCATTTCCTTCGTATTTAGCAAAGTTCTTGATGAATCTGTCAGCAAGATCTAATGCTTTTGTCTCCCATTCAGAAGCATCTGCGTAAGTATCACGAGGATCTAAGATGCCTGAATCAACGCCTGGAAGCTCTGTAGGAACTTCAAAGTTGAAGAATGGAATCTGTTTTGTAGGAGCGGTTAAGATAGCTCCGCTTAAGATAGCATCGATGATACCACGGGTATCTTTGATGGAGATACGTTTTCCGGTTCCGTTCCATCCTGTATTTACGAGGTAAGCCTTAGCTCCGCTCTTTTCCATTTTCTTAACAAGCTCTGCAGCGTATTTTGTAGGATGCAGCTCTAAGAAAGCCTGTCCGAAACATGCTGAGAAAGTAGGTGTAGGCTCTGTGATTCCACGCTCTGTACCAGCAAGTTTTGCTGTAAATCCAGACAGGAAGTAGTACTGAGTCTGCTCTGGAGTTAAGATAGATACTGGAGGCAGTACTCCGAATGCATCTGCGGAAAGGAAGATGACATTCTTAGCTGCTGGAGCAGAAGAGATCGGGCGGACAATGTTCTCAATGTGGTTGATTGGGTAAGATACACGGGTGTTTTCTGTTACGCTCTTATCAGCGAAGTCGATTTTTCCGTTAGCATCTAATGTTACGTTCTCAAGAAGAGCGTCACGTCTGATTGCATTGTAGATATCCGGCTCGGAATCTTTGTCAAGGTCGATAACCTTAGCGTAGCATCCACCCTCGAAGTTGAATACGCCGTTGTCATCCCAACCATGCTCGTCATCACCGATTAAGAGACGCTTAGGATCGGTTGAAAGGGTTGTCTTACCTGTTCCGGAAAGTCCGAAGAAGATAGCGGTGTTTTCACCGTTCATATCTGTGTTAGCAGAGCAGTGCATGGAAGCGATGCCCTTTAATGGCAGATAGTAGTTCATCATAGAGAACATACCTTTTTTCATTTCTCCGCCGTACCATGTATTAACGATAACCTGCTCACGGCTTGTAATGTTGAACATTACTGCTGTCTCAGAGTTTAATCCTAATTCTTTGTAGTTTTCAACTTTTGCTTTAGAAGCATTGTAAACGATGAAGTCCGGCTCAAAGTTCTTTAATTCTTCTTCAGTAGGCTGGATGAACATATTTGTTACGAAATGTGCCTGCCAAGCTACTTCTACGATGAAACGGATAGCCATACGGGTATCTTTGTTAGCACCACAGAAAGCATCTACTACATAAAGTTTTTTGTTAGAAAGTTCTTTGATAGCGATGTCTTTTACAGCACTCCATGCTTCCTCAGATGCTGGATGGTTGTCGTTCTTGTATTCATCAGATGTCCACCATACAGTGTCTTTGGAGTTCTTGTCCATAACGATGAATTTGTCTTTAGGGGAACGACCTGTATAGATACCAGTCATAACATTGACTGCGCCAAGTTCACTTTCCTGACCTTTTTCATAGCCTTCCAGTTCTGGCTTGGTCTCTTCTGCGAATAATGTTTCGTAGGATGGGTTGTAGACAATTTCTGTTGTTCCAGTAATGCCATACTTGCTTAAATTGATTTCTGCCATTTTGTTTTTTACCTCTTTCCTTTAAATATAGTAATATGATAATCGCCCGCAAAAAGCAGGTTTTTATGATATCTTGACTGAGAAACTATAAATCCTAGTTACGTCATCATAATTATTATACATAAATAAGTCATAAAATCAATAAAAAAACTGCGAAATTTTTATAAAGTGAAGAAAGTTGAAAGATTTTCCCCCTAAAGAATTAGCCTACTGCTTAAAAATGCTGCCATATAATTCGGCAGAAGTCCGTTGCGGCAGAACCCCAGACAAGCTATAATACAAAGTAAGAGAAAAATATAATCTTACTTTGTAGGATAATCCTGTATAGAAAAGGAGCACATGGGCTATGAAGATATTTCACTTATCCGACCTTCACATCGGATTGAAATTAATGAATCATGATTTAAGGGAAGACCAGGAATATATCCTGCATCAGATTGTAGAGCGGGCGGGAGAAGAAAAACCGGATGCCATTTTGATTGCAGGAGATATTTATGATAAAGCAGTGCCGGCGGCAGAGGCAGTAGAGGTATTCGATCATTTTATCAATGAACTGACGGAGATGGTGCCGGAGACTGTCCTTATGATGATTAGCGGAAACCATGACAGCGCACCAAGAGTGAACTGTTTTCGAAGCATTTTATCAAGACAGCATTTATATATGATAGGAAAGCCGCCTGAGACGAAAGAGGAATACATTGAGAAAGTGACATTGACGGATAAGTATGGAAAAGTGAATTTTTATCTTCTGCCATTTGTGAAGCCGTCTATGGTAAAGCAGATTGTGGGAACGGATGAAAATGACAACAATCTTTCTTATGATGCAACTTTGCATAAGCTTCTGGAAAGAGAAAATGTAAATGAAGCAGAGCGGAATGTGCTGGTGAGCCACCAGTTCTATCTGCCGGCAGGAAAAGCGGCGGAGGATGTTGAGCGGATGGATTCCGAAATCCGCACCGTGGGAAATATTGATGAAGTGTCTGCGGATGTGTTGGAGCGGTTTGACTATGCGGCATTGGGACATATTCATAAGCCTATGACCGTGGGAAAAGAGAGTTATCGTTACTGTGGAACACCTCTTGCCTGCTCCGTCAGTGAAGCGGGACAGAAAAAAGGCATTATTATGGTGGAACTGGAAGAAAAGGGCAGGCTTTCCACCAGAGTAATTCCGTTAAAACCACTGCGTCAGGTGCGTATTGTGGAAGGGGAATTAGAAGAAGTATTAAAGCAGCCATCCGATAATTTTGTAACTGTGATTCTTACCGATAAGGTGGATGTCAATGTCTTTGACATGCAGGACCGGCTGCGTCATGCATTTCCCAATTTGCTGGAAATCCGAAGAGAAACGCTGCACAAAGCCAATTATGAAATGGAAAAATTCCGGCATGAGGCAGAGCTTGATGCCTTTTCGCTATGCTGTGAGTTTATTGGAGAGATGAACGAGGAAGAGAGAGAAATTCTTAAGGAAGTCATCAATAAAGTAGAGGAGGAGAGTGAGTTATGAGACCATTAACCTTGGAAATGCAGGCATTTGGGTCCTATGGAGACCGGACGAAAATTGATTTTCGAAAACCATCCCAGAATTTATTTCTGATTACCGGAGATACCGGTTCCGGCAAGTCCACTATTTTTGATGCCATAGCCTTTGCGTTATATGGAGAAGCCAGTTCCACAGCTAATAAAAAAAGTGGAACAGAGCTGCAGAGTCAGTTTGCCACAGCAGGCGCAGAGCCTTATGTGGAATTGAAATTCTGTGAAGGAACAGAAGAAAGCGGCGTCTATACAGTGCGCCGTGTGCCAAGACATGTCCGCCCATTGAAGCGGGGAAGCGGTGAAAAAGAAGAAAGCGAATCCGTTACCTTAATCATGCCGGATGAAATCGTTTATTCACAAAAGGAAACGAATCAGAAAATCATTGATATTGTCGGGCTGAACAAGGGGCAGTTTATGCAGGTGGCAATGATTGCCCAGGGAGAATTTATGGAACTGCTCCGGGCAAAATCCGATGAGAAAAAAGTGATTTTCCGAAAATTATTCCACACAGAAAAATATGAAAAGATTGCCAATGAATTAGGAGACCGGAAAAGAAAATTAGATGCAGAGATTGCCACAATCCGTACGAAGTTTCATGCCAAAGCTGAGAATGCGGACATACCGGAAGCCTTTGAAGAAGCCGAAGCCCTGTTGGCATTGAAAAAGAAGATGCAGCAGGCGGATGCAAAAGCACCGGAGATGGAACGCTTTTTAGAATTGATGCAGCAATTGTGCCAGTATCTTAAGGAAGAGGGAAAGCAGAAAAAGAAGGAAGCAAAAGAAGCGGAAAAACTGCGGGAGCATTGCAGGAGTGCGTTGCAGGAAGCGGAAAATCTGCAAAAATCCTTTACCCAGATGGAAGAAGCACAGCGGGAGTTGGCATGCCTTTTTGAAGCGGAAGAGGAGATAAAAGAGACTGCCCGGTTAGAGCAGATGATAAAGCTTGCCTATGATGCAAAGCAGCTCTATCAGCAGTATGAAGAAGCGGTAAAGAGGCTGGAGAATTTAAAGGCAGAACAGCAGAAATTAGAAGAAAAGCTGCCGGAGATAAAGAAAGCTTTAAAAGAGGCAGAAAAGGAAAGAAACTTAGCAGAGGCGGAAAAGGAAACACAGCAGAAGAATTACAGTATTATAGAAGAAAAAGTAAATCGCACGAAAGAGGCATTGAAAGAAATAAGAAAAGCCGCACAGGAAGTAGAGCAGAGTAAAGATGCTTTGCAGCAGGCGGAAGAGACGGAAAAAGAGACAAAAGAAAAAAGCGCTGTCTTAGAGCAGAATATTGTGCAGTGGAAGAAAGAAGCAGAAGCCTTCGAAGGAATGGAAGTAAGGCAGTTACAGATTACCGGAAAGAAAAATGCTCTTGCAGAAATCGAAGATGCCGTAGCAGAGATTACAGAATCAAAGCAGCTTCTTGGTAAAGAAAAGAAACAGGAGGAACATGCAAAAGAGATTTATCGGGAAGCATCCGGACAGTATCAGGCAAAGCAGCAGGAATACGAAGCATATCGTAAGCGGTTTTTTGATGCCCAGGCAGGTATTTTAGCAAAGGAATTAAAAGAGGGAGAGCCATGCCCGGTCTGCGGTTCCATGGAACATCCAAAGCCATGCATTGCGGTAGAAATGCAGGAAGAATTAAGCCGGGAAATGTTAGAAACTTTAGAAGAAACGGTTGCAAAGTTACAGCAGAAGCAGGAAGCAGCATCTACAAAAGCCGGTACATGTCACGTAAGAAGAGAGAACCGGGAGAAAGAGTTGGCAGAAAAACAGGAAAAGTGCAGGAAGAAAATGGAAGCCTTTAGAAAGGAAGCACACCCGGCAGCCGATGAAGAAATAGAACCGTGGCTTGTCACGCAAAAGAAAGAGCTTGCAAAAGAAGAAGAAACACTTTCTCAGGAGATAAAAAAGAAGAAGGAATTGTCTCATAAATTAGAAGAGGCAGAAGCAAAAAAGATTGCACTTCAAAAAGAAGAGACAGAAGCAACAGAAAAGAAGCTATTGGCAAAAGAGCAGTTTGACCGTTGTCAGGCAGCTTACACAGAGCGGAACCGCACCCTTGACTATACATCTGAAAAAGAAGCGGATGAAGTCTTGGCAGAAGCACAGCAGAAGAAGGCTTCTGCAGAAAGTGCATATGCAAAGGCTGATAAAGAAAAGAGCCGTTTAGAGGAAGAGAAAACCGGTACACAGACAGGCATTGTCCGTTGTGAAAGAGAACTTCCGGAACGGAAAAAGGAAGCAGAAGCCAAGCAGCAAAAATATGATTTATATATAGAAGAAAAAGATATTTCCAAACTGGAATGGCAGACTCTGGTGGAGCAGTATTCGATAGATGCCATGGAAGAGATGCGGCAGAAAAGGGAAGATTATCAGAATCAGAAGACGATGTATCAAAGCCGCTATGAGACAGCGAAAGAAACTGTAGGGGAGAAAGAAAAACCGGACGTAGAGAAGCTTTCAGAGGAACTTAAGGCAGCAGAGGAGCAGAGTAAGCTTGCAGGCAGGGCGGCCAATGAGTGGGAGATTTCTAATCAGAAGGATACGGAAATCTTAGAAGCGGTAGAGGAAATATGGAGCGGGCGGCAGCAGGTATTAGAGCAGCACAACCGTATAACACGGCTTTATACTGTCATTTCCGGAAATGTGTCCGGCAGCCGTATGGATTTGGAGACCTTTGTGCAACGTTATTATCTGGAGCGGATTCTTTATGCAGCAAACCGCCGTTTTGAAGAAATGTCAGCAGGACAGTTTGAACTCAGAATGTTTGATGAGAAGAAGGCTGCAATCGGAAAGAACAAGGGACTTGACCTTATGGTATATTCCAATGTAACCGGAAAAGAGCGGGAAGTCCGTACGCTTTCCGGAGGAGAGTCCTTTATGGCGGCGTTATCCATGGCACTGGGCATGGCAGATGAGATTCAGGAAAATTCTGCTGCCATACATCTTGATATGATGTTTATTGATGAAGGCTTTGGTTCCCTGGATGAGCATGCAAGAGAGCAGGCAGTCCGGGTATTAAAAGAGATGGCAGGCGGCTCAAAGCTTATTGGAATCATTTCCCATGTAACAGAATTAAAGCAGGAAATGGAAGACCAGCTTCTTATTACAAAAGATGAAGAAGGAAGCCATGTCCGCTGGCAGTTAAGCTAGCGGATAGGCTCCCTGTTCTAACATTTCCGTCACCATGGAAGCCATAGCGGAAGGATGTTCTTTCATTCCGTTTTGCAGCCATTTTAAGAAAACATTATAGAGCGCACCGGAATAGAAGTAGACTTTATACCGGTGAATATCATTATAAGGCATGTCACCCATATGATTTTCTAATTCCTGATCAAAAAGGTCTAAGTAAATGTATGCAAGACCTGCCTTATATACACTTAAAATAAATTTCTTGTAAGTCTTAAAATACCGGAAAATCAGTAAAATTGCCTCATAGCTGAAAAAGTCATTTTCAAGCTTTTCTGCCCTCTTCCGGTATTCTTCCATAATATCGTCCGTAATTTTAATCAACACTTCTTCCTTGGAATGAAAATTCCGGTAATAGGAAGCTCTTGCTACTCCGGCAGTGGTAATAATATCGGTTACGGATATATCGGAAAATGCTTTGGTGTCCATGAGTTTGGTCAGGGCACGGGCAATCTTTAATTTTACCTGGCGGTTTGCTTCGTATCGTTTGTCTGTTTCTTTCATTTAAATGCTCCTGTTCGTATGTGCTATGGATGCGTGCCGGTGGGTGGGACAGAATATGATATTCGTTTCTTACGATTTGCATTTGATATGTGCATTGGTTCATTACGCAAAGAGCGTTATTTTTCTTAGCACTGTATTTTTCTTGCTGTCAGGCTGTCCTTTCCGTTGCTTTGACCGGATGCCGGCTCTGTCCGTCTGATGCGGATACAACATTCCGTCTGAAAGAGACGCTAAGAATTCCGTTAAAGTTTCCGTATCTTCCGGCACCCGGCACATATTCGCATCCATGCTTAAGATGTGCCTCGCTGGCACGTCCCTGTGCCAGCGTTGCCGGTTGCTGCCGGAATTCTAAGCGTCTCTAACAGACTGCATATATCGTATCCGCATTCAGGCGAACAGAGTCCGGCATACTGTCAAACATTGGAAAGACAGGCTTTATCGGCAAAAGAAAAATGCAGTGCAAGAAAAACCGCTCTTTGACGTTAGAAGCAATGTATGTATCAAATACAAATCGTAATAACAAATATAAAACGACTGTCCCACCCACCGGCACCACATCCGTATCATGATACAAAATGATATAAAATGTCTCACATCAAACCGTTGAAAAAAGGGAAAACTATGCTACAATGCTACTTATGCAGCCACAACGATGTGATATAAATTATCTCACATATAGTGTGGCATAGATACAGACAACAGTCAAGAGATGGAGACGAAAATGAAGATAATTACAGATACAGGATCTGACATATTAGAAACCGAAGCAAAGGCAATGGGCGTGAATCTGGTGCCGATTTCGGCAAACTTTGAAGATGTTATATTTGACCGGAATACAGAAGAGAATTTCAAAGCATTTTATGAGAAACTGCGCAGCGAGGAACAACTTCCGGTATCCAGCCAGCCATCACCGGCAGCATTTTTAGAAAAGTATGAAGCGGCAGAAGAAACAGGGGAAGAAGTGTTAGTAATACTCATTTCCTCGAAGCTTTCGGGAACCTATAACGGAGCAGTGCTGGCGAAGGAAATGTGCGGATATGAAAAGATATATATCGTGGATTCCCTGCAGGCATCCTTATCCTTGCGGCTTCTGGTGGAGTATGCCGTGAAGTTAAAAGAAGAAGGCAAAAGTGCAGAAGAGATTGCAGGAATCTTGGAAGAAGTAAAGAACCGCACCTATCTTACCGGTGTTCCGTCCACATTATTATATTTGAAAAAGGGCGGACGTATTTCTCCGGTAGTTGCAGCAGTGGGAAATGTAATGGGAATCAAGCCGGTGCTGCTGCTCCGGAATGGAGAGATTGAAGGATATTCCAAAGCCCGCGGCATGAAAGCGGCCAAAAGCGGAATGCAGGCATTTTTGAAAAAAGGAGAAGTGGATAGCTGCATGCCGGTAGAATTTGCTCACAGCAATAACCCGGAAATGGGAGAGGAATTCCGGAAAGAAACCATGGAAGCATTTTCCCTGACAGAAAGCAGCTTACATGAAGTTGGAATGGCAATCGGAACCCATATCGGACCGGATGCACTTCTGATGGCATTTATTTTAAAAGAAAGCATGAAATAAGAATTTTCAGATTTAAGGATTCTTTAATAATTGATTCGTTATAGTAGAACCAGCAAAGGAAATAAAACTTTGCCGGTTCTTTTTTACTTTACAGGAAATTGCCTGTAAAGTAAAAAACGCTCCGCGAGGATGCGCACTGCGGCGCGAAACTTGCAAAGCGTGTTTCGCGTAGTTGAGGTATACTAAGAGGATAGAAAGGAGCAGAAGATGTTTTGGGATATCTTACGCAAAGACTTAAAGCGAAAGAAAACAATTAATATTGTAATTTTGCTGTTTATTATTTTAGCTGCCATGTTTGTGGCAAGCGGGCTGAACAATGTACTGACGGTAGTAAATGGAACCGATTATTATCTTAATCAGGCAGACATTGGAGATTATGTAGTACTGACCCAGCAGGGGGATGGCGGTGTGCCGGAGCTTTTGGATACCTGTCAGTATGTAAAAGACTACCGCATGGATCATATTATATATGCAACCAAGGGGAATATCAAGGCAGAGGGAAAAGAACTTGATATGGCAAACAAGGCAATGATCATAGAATCCATTTCCGAAAGTGAGATACATTTTTTCACAAAGGATAATAAGGAGCTTACAAAAGTGCCTGAGGGTGAGGTCTATGTCACAGGAAATTTCTTAGATGCAAATGATTTAAAAGAGGGAGATAAACTTACGATTACCCATGGCAAAAACAGTGTGGAGCTTACGATTGCCGGAAAAGCAAAAGATGCGCTGCTGGGTTCTGAATTTATGGGAAATAAAAGATTTATTATAAACGAAGCGGATTATCAGAAATTTGCATCGGATGAAAGTCTTGCAGAATACCGTGGCGAGATCATTTATATTGACACAGACAATCCATCGGAAATAGCCTCTTTATTAAGCAATGCATCCAACATCCTATTTAACCGGGGACGGGGCATTTTTAAATTGTGTTATGTCATGGATATGATTGTGGCATTTGTGGTGCTGGTTTTAAGTGTATGCCTGATGATAGTATCCTTTGCAGTGTTGAAATTTACAATTACTTTTACGGTGACAGAGGAATACCGGGAAATCGGTGTCATGAAAGCCATCGGAATTACGGACTTTAAGATACGAAGCCTTTATCTTGTAAAATATCTGATGCTGGCTGTTGTGGGAGCAGCAATTGGATTCCTGGCAAGCATCCCATTTGGCAATATGCTTCTGCAGTCGGTGACAGAAAATATGATGTTGGGAAACAGTCATGCCATTACGGTAAATTTCATGAGCGCAGTCATTGTTATTGCAGTTACTATCTGGTTTGCATACCGGTGTACCGGAAAAGTAAAGAAGCTGACACCGGTGGATGCTATTCGAAACGGTCAGTCCGGAGAACGCTTTAAAAAGAAATCCATTTACCGGCTGGGAAAAAGCCGTTTTAACAGTACCTGGTATCTGGCAGTCAATGATATTTTAAGCAGTCCAAGACGGTTCCTTACGATTATATTGTCCTTTTTCCTTTGTTCCGTTTTTATGCTGGGAGTGGTTATTACAACAGATACCATGAAAAGTAAGAATCTGATTACGACATTTGGAAAAGAAAGTGATGTCTACATATCAGATGTATCACAGGCAATGGGGAATATGGCAGGAAAGACCCGGGCTGATTTGGCAAAAGAATTAGATTGCCTGGCAGAAGAACTTACGGAAGAAGGCATGCCATCGGAAATGTCTGTTGAGATACAGTATACTATAAAGATAAACTTTCACAGCTTCATATAGGGTTTAACATGGGGGAGTATCAGAATTCTCTGGTGAAAGCAGATACAGAACGTTTGCTGGAAGTATTGCAGAATATCATAGAAAATGCTATAAAATATGGTAGTGACAAAAAAATTGGTATATCAATTTCAAAAGAAGAAGACTGTGTGCTGATTACCGTGGAAAATACAGGAGAAGTTCTTCCGGCAGAGGAACTTCCGCATCTTTTTGACAGCTTCTATCGTGGCTCCAATGCAGGAAGCCAGGAAGGAAGCGGACTGGGGCTTTATATATGCAGAAAGCTGATGCATAAAATGAACGGGGATGTTTTCCTGAAACAGGAAAAAAATCTTTTTTCGGTAACTGTGGTAGTGGGTATGGCAAATTAGTCAATGAAAAAGGCAGGAAGAAAATGTAATATGATAAAAGCAGTTTTATTTGATATGGACGGAACACTCATTGATACAGAGAAATACTATAGAATCTGCTGGCCTAAGGCAATGGCGCATTTTGGCTATGAAATGAGTGATGAGCAGGCATTGTCCATGCGTTCCTTAGGACAACCCTTTGCACCGGCGCATTTAAAGGAAATGTTTGCAGATGAGAATCTTGACTATCCGGCTATCCGGGCTTACCGGAAGGAATTGATGGAGGAATATCTTGCAAAGAACGGTATTGAGATAAAAAGAGGAGCTGTTGAGTTATTGAATTTCTTAAAAGAAAAGAAAATCCGGCGGGCAGTTGCAACGGCAACCGACATGGAACGGACAGAAAGATATTTAAAGCAGATAGGACTATATCCGTACTTTGATGAAATCATCAGTGCAACCATGGTAGAACACGGAAAGCCGGCACCGGATATCTATACTTTTGCATGTGCACAACTTGGACTTGCTCCGGAAGAATGCCTTGCGGTGGAGGATTCGCCCAATGGGGTTATGAGTGCTTGTCAGGCAGGCTGTCAGGTGGCAATGGTTCCGGATCAGACACAGCCGGATGATGAATTAAAAAAGAAACTTACGATATGTGCAAATACACTGGATGAATTGAAAATTTTATTTTCATAAAATGGGAGAGGTAAGATGAATTTTTTATTTGATACTTCAATTGATGTGAACCGCAGACAGTTTTATGTGCTGGCAATGGGAAGCTGTATCGGAAATCTGGCAGGATTTATTGGAAATGCATTGATTTTCGGATGGAACGGAACAACGATTTTCTGTGGAATCTGTATGTTACTTATGGCCGCAGGAAGTTTCATTGGAATTAAAAAAGGTCAGATACGTTATGCGTCTTATTTGATGATAGCAGTATTAAGCCTTGTGGAATTTCCAACACTATATTATATATATCAGACGGGAACGATTGTATACATGGTACTTGCGATGGTAGCAATTGCGATTTTTATTCCAACCGGAAATGCAATCCGGTTTGCCGGCATAGTAATTGTAGCCGATGTGGCAGCAGTTATTTTAGCCTATATGAGACCGCTGGAAAGTGAAAAATTGTCAAAAGAAGTCGTGCTGCAGAGCACACTTTGTTCCCTGCTTATCGTTTTACTTTGTGTCTTTTTGATTTCTATCCTGCTTCAGATGCAGAGACAGAGGCAGGAAGAAGAAGTAAAGAAGTTGAATGAACAGTTGAAAGATGCCGCAGATAAAGATGCACTGACCGGACTCTATAATCGTCGTTATTTAAATCAGTATCTGGGAGAACTTATTCTGGATGAGAAGGAAGAATTTGATGCGGTACTGATTGATCTTGACTTCTTTAAACATGTGAATGACAATTACGGACATGGGTTTGGAGACATTATTCTGGTGGAATTTGCAAGACTTTTAACGAAGCATGTAAAGAATAAAGGGATTGCAGTACGCTTTGGTGGAGAAGAATTTATGCTGGTTTTAAAGGGGATGAACACGGATGAAATCGGTAAAATGCTAGAGCATATAAGACGGGAATATAAAGAATATACAAAGCATGAAAAGAATATCGAATGCTCTTTCAGTAGCGGAGTACAGCATTATACAGAAGGAATTGCTGTTACGGTATTATATCGCTTAGCGGATGAGAAACTTTATGCGGCAAAGGAGCGGGGAAGAAACCAGGATGTCTTTGATTTAGAATCATAGAAAGATAAAAAAGGGGGAGAGAAATGAAAAGGAACATCAGGAGGATTCGTTTATGAAAGGGAAAAAGTTTTTAGCAATGATATTAAGTGCAGCGTTGGGAATGTCAACGTTTGCGGCTTGCGGAAGAAGAGTCGTGGAGCCGGAGAAAAAGACCACAGAAACAGAGGCTGAGACTGAGACGGAAGAAACGGAAAACTCAGAAGAGGTGACAGAGGAGACAGAAACGGAAAATGTGGATGAAGATGACATTTTTGCACAGCTTGCAGGAGAAAGCTTTATGTTTACCAGCGGAGCCGGTGCATGGGATTCTACATTGATTTTATCCGAGGATGGCTCTTTTGTGGGAAATTATCATGATGCAGATGCAGGAGATAGCGGGGATGGATATCCAAATGGAACCCTTTACTATTGTGATTTCTATGGAAAATTCACCCAGCCGGAAAAGATAAATGATTATACCTATGAGATGCAGTTGGAGAATATTGCAACGAAGGAAACAGAAGGCGACACGGAAATTAAAGGCGGCGTGAAATATATTTACACGGGACCGGCTGGTTTGGAAGAGGTTTATGATTTATATATTTATCTGCCGGGTGCACCGTTAGATGAATTGCCGGAAAGATTCCTGGACTGGGCATCCATTGGTCTTACCGATGAGGATACGACGCTTCCATTCTATGCAATTTTTAATACGCTGACCTTTGATACCTTTTTAGGACCGAGTGGAGATAAGGTTACGGTAAATGATAAAACCACAACTTCCGATGTATCCATAGAGAGTGAATTGCAGAAAATCGAGGAGAAAGCAGCAGCCATGCAAGAAGACCTTTCCAGTGGAGAACTGACACAGCAGGAAATGAATACCCTGTCTCTGCAGTTGTATCAGTTGTGGGATAATGAGCTGAATTCTATCTGGAGCCGTTTAAAAGAGACTTTGGATGAGGACACTATGACGACTCTTACCCAGGAAGAGCGTGACTGGATTAAGACAAAAGACAGTGCAGTAGAGGAAGCCGGCAAAGATGCCGAGGGCGGAAGCCTGCAGCCATTATTGGAAAATGATAAGGCGGCAGAATTAACAAGAAACAGGGTATATGAACTGGCAGAGTATTTGAAATAAAAAGATATTTTAGCGAGGGAAAATGGTTACATTAAATGATTACTTATACTCCGGAGCAACGGTGTTCCGGATATTGAAAAAGTATACGCAGGACCTCCGGGCATCCGCAAAAGTATCAAAAAATGAAGTGGATCTGGTGCACTGCAATTTCCTGATTCAGATTATGGAGCTATTAGAGCACAATGATTTCCTGACAGCGCAGTCCCAGAAAATCCGTGAGTTCTACAAATATATGGCAATGGAATATCCTTATCTTTCCTTTACTTTTAAAGGAAGAATCAAGTCACTGATTCGTGCGGAGGGCAAATTCAACGGCTATATTGTAGAGTACATTTATGATTATTATAAAAAGCATAAAAGCTATCCGGACATTGCAGAATTAAAGGAAAAGCTGAACTGCTTCCGTGATCTGATTGCATACCGGATTGTGATTTCCATGCCACGGTGTCATTTGAAAAATCATGAGAACCGCGAAGAAGAGGAATTAAAGCACCTTTATCAGATTGCAAATGTGCTGCCACAGTTTTTAGAGGAGCGTGGATTTACGGCAGAGCTGACAGGCGGTGTCTTAAGAAGCAGTTCCCCGCTTTTGGATGATGCTGTAAAACCATATTACCGGGATTATATCACCAGCGAAAAGGAGGACGATTACAAATCCTTACATATTACTTTTTATGATAACAGTGCGAGATGTTATGTGGAAATGCAGCTTCGCACAAAGCAGATGGACGATATTGCAGAAATCGGTTCCGCCAATCATATTAATTATGAGAAAAAGCAGGAAGCATCCAGAGCACGCCGGGATACCATCCCGGAGGGAGAATGCATTTATTTTGATGAAGCTTATGAACGGTGCAGGCGTTTGCAGGAACTGGAGCTTTCCGGTGTGGATGTCGACATGTTTACAGCAGTAAGCAACAGCCTGATGAATGACGGCTGCGGCTTATACCGGGGAAGACTGATTCTTCCTTATGAGCATTTGTCGAGATTTCAGAATGATTTGATTGATTAGAAATAGAACAGAATGGAAGCGTACGAAACGGAGAAGGCAGCTATGGGTGAAAATATGGAAAAGGAACAATGGATGAAAGAGAGTCTCCAGATGCAGAAGGCAAGCTGGATTCAGGATGAAATTACAAAGCGCAGAGAGCGGGAAGATGAGTTACTGCAGCAGATTTTTATGGAACAGAAAATGTTGCAGGAACTGGACGAAGACATGGACGAAAATATGGCACATGCCAGAGAAGGCCGCAAATACCGGGAGGACATGAAGGAGCGGGTCAATGACCGGGTATATGAAATCCATGACCTGAGTGCAGATAAGCGAGAGGGAATGCGGGAATACAAATATGCATACCGCAGAGGCTACGCCCTAGCCATGTTTTTCTTTTCACTGGCACTGTGTGTCTTTGTAGGCTTTTTACATGGAATCACATCACAAATCTGTCTGATGCTGATGTTCTTTACCGGCGTGCAGGCTGCCATTTTTGTACATCAGAAGCAGTGCTTCTTTCTCTGGAGACTCATCTGCGATATTTTCTCAGCAGTAGTTTTCCCGGTGATGCTGGTTCTCTTTATCGGTTATGAATTAAAGTACGGCTTCTATGATTTTCTACTTCCAATCTGCCTTATCATAGGACTGGTGCTGCTGGCACTTACCACAGCATCCTATTTCCTCTACGATCCATACCGCAGTGCCCGCCGCAGAGTCGGTGATGCCAAGAGCATGATCCGTTCTATCGAGCGTTCCGCCAAAAAGCAGGTCAAGAAGAGCCAGAAGCAGCAGGCAAAAGACGAGCTTCGCCAGAACCGCCTGCAGCAGAAGGAGCAGGATAAAGCCGAGAAGCTTCGCATCAAAGAAGAGCAACGCCAGGAAAAAGAGCTTAAGAAAGCCGCACAGCGCGAAGAACAGCAAAAACTCCGTGACGCAAAGAAGCAGGAAGCCTTAGAAAACCGCGAAGAGAAGAAGCTTGCCCTCATGGACGCTGTGGCAGCCAAGAAAGAGCAGTTCCGGGAGAAGTTCCGGAAGGATGGGGGAGTGGAAGAAACGGAAGAAAAGGAGAAGGAGAAAGAGAAAGAGGGCGTTTTTGCTTCGGATGAAGGCACGGAAGATACAGAAAATGCAGAGCAGGGCGAGACAGTAGTTGTGGAAGATGCGGTGCAGGAAGAAGAGGCGTTAGAAGAGGAAAACGTGCTGGAGGATGTGGTGGCATTGGAAGATACTGCGGATTCGGGGGAGAATGAGGTAGTTTCGAGTTTGGCTGAGGAAGAGAAAGAGGAAAAAATCGTGATGGGGACGGAAGAAAAATCTGGGGATGAGGCTTCTGATGAGGAGAAAGGTCAGGCTGAAGATAATTAGATAGATGAAAGTTGCAAGATAAGAGCATGGAAGAGATTCTGTGCTCTTTTGTGATGGGAATTGTTAGATAAGGATGTAGATATAAATATAAAATAGAAATCATAGAAAGTATTGTCGAATTGGGGCGTGAAGCAGATTGATAAGAGGGGAGATTTTGACGGTTTTTATTAAAAAAGGTTGCAATTTGGAAAAAGGAGTTGCATAATATTTATATAGGATTTGGAGGGAGAGAGAAGTTATGAAAAAGCTAAGTAAATATGATAAAAAGAGATTAGAAGTTCACAAAAGATATGATGCGTAAGGGCATTGGTCGTTTGTGAATTTTTTTTGGGGGAAAATTAGGGGGATAATAGAACGAAAATGTTGACAGAAAGTTTTTTATAGATACGAATGGGACATAGAGAGGTATAGAGCTTTGCAAGAACTGGGATTGAAAGAATATTTTGCAATAGGATATTATTTTGTGGGTGAGGAGAAAAAAATTCCACTCGTTTTGGATGCTTATGCTAAAAATCAATTGGATTTATCTGATGTAAATAGAGTTTTGGAGTTAAGTAGTATTAAAGAATTTTTTGATAAATATGATTATGTAAATGCCTGGAATGATGATTATTATAGAAAGTATAAAGAACTTTCTAGAAATGCTGAAAAAGAGGTGAGATTATTTTTTCAAAGCATTACGGAGAATGCAATTGTTCCTATATATAATGTATGTAAAGTTATATTTTGGGATGAATTTTGGAAATATTTCTACATATATAAGGTGTATGACAAAATTTCTGCAGAGCATTTCAAAGAAATTGCAGACGGGCTCCGCATACCGCCAAACGAGCTTTTGAAAAATAAAAATTTAGTTGAGAAGTTTGATACACAGATTACAGAAATGCTTAAAAATCCGGAATATGGAGCTAGATTTATTGTTGATTATTATATGAGGAAAGATAATGGAAAGACGAAGTGCTATTTTCCTAAAAGTTTAACGAAAGAGGACAAGTATAATATTATAAAAGCTTATATTAATGGAGATATAGTAAATATAAATATTTTAGACTTAATCATAAATGGTAAGTCAAAAAAATCGAAAGAATTTGATGTAGATGCAAAACTTAGACATCTTGCAAAGAAAAGGAGTGAGCGTTATTGGAACAATAATACAACTTCGGTGTTTGAATATGAAACAGGTGTAGAAGTATCTTTTTCACCTGAAAATCCAGATCAAGATTTAGATTTTTCAGACGGTATTATTATTGCAAAATACAATTCCGATTGGATAAAAAATAATTTGGACTATCCTACATTGTTAAATAATTTCATTTATCTGTTTGGATATACAGATATTTGTATGAGATGTTTGTTTACTGCAAGAAGCTTGAAACAGGGGATTTTTGAAAAAATGGTATCTGTTCAAGGAAATGGAATGTATCAAAAGGGGCAGCTTTTTGAATTGCTAAATGTGCTTTCAAGTGGACAAATGCAGGGTTATGTTGATATTCTTAATAATTTTGACATTTATTTAGAGGAGATAATTAAATGGTTTTTTGAAGTCTACTTAAAAAATGAATTTGGTGCGAATGGTTTTATTTGTATTATGCCGGAGAAGAGTGACAGCATTCTTAGTAAGTATGAGCGTGTGGCTACGGTTATGGACGGAGTGACTAAGCAGTTTAAGCTTTTTTGCGAAGAAGGAGAGATTGACAGAGAATTATATGAAATGATATCGGGGTCTGTGAGATATAAAGAAATTCCGAGTTTAATTAAAAATAAGTATGCATATGCGAATAGCAATGAAATTTTACGTGAAATGCAGGATATGTTTTCGAATCAAGGCTTGCTTTCTTATACTGAGAAGACTAAAGGCAGATATAATACACTTTTCGAATTACTTCAATCTGAACATGTAAGACCAGAAGAACTAAAAGAGTACAATTTCGACGAATTTAACTGGTTATTAGAACGCGGAGCAGTGGTTATAAATGATGGAATATTTATATTAAATTATGAAAGAATACGGATTCTAAAGGAATTAAATGATAAAGGTGTTATTTGTCTGCAATATAAAGATAGTGACATATTAAGAGAACTTATTAGTAAAGGCGAAATTAGAGTGGAAAGCTCGTTGTTATCGAAGCCGGAATGGGAGTATTTTGATTATGTATTAAATAAGGCGGAATTTTCTAATGGCCTTGATTTACGGAATCGATATATTCATGATACGAATTCTCTAGATGAACAACAACAGCAGAATGACTACATTGTTTTATTAAAAATGTTCATAATTCTCGTAATCAAAATTAATGAAGAGTTTTGCCTACAGGATAAAATATCAAAGAATGGTGCTGACTTTTATGAAATATGATTACTTAGTCAAAATCAAGTTCAATTTAGTCATTTTTATACAAATGACTAAATTGAACTTGATTTTGACTAAGATTATATATATAATTCAATTAGGATATTTTTGTGAATGTGACGAAGTTGAACTTGAAATGAGGCAATTAAAATGAAACAATTCGATTATACGGAAAAATGGAAGAAATTGCTTACACCAGAAATTGTAAGTTATCTTACAACAATTCATGAGTACAAAGGTAAACAGTACTTGATTGCTGAACGTCACGCTGATGTGCTGGAAAATCTTGTTGAGATGGCAAAGATTCAAAGTACAGAGAGCTCTAATAAAATTGAAGGTATTTATACTTCTGAGGAACGTTTGAAAAAGATTGTTTTGGATAAGACAATGCCAAGGACAAGAAATGAGCGTGAGATAGCAGGATACAGGGATGTACTTAATACTATACACGAGAATTTTCAGCATATTCCGATTCGTGATACATTTATATTACAGCTTCATAGAGATTTATATAAATTTGAGAATGCTTCTAACGGAGGAAGATTCAAGACTTCCGATAATATTATTGAGGAAGAGGATGAAAAGGGTAATAAGTTTGTTAGATTCAGACCATTACCTGCATGGGAAACTCCAGACGCAATTATAAATTTGTGTACAGCATATAATGAGGCAATTAACCAAGGCGAAGCAGACTCGCTTTTGTTAATATCGATGTTTATTATAGATTTCTTATGCATTCATCCGTTTAATGATGGAAATGGAAGAATGAGTAGATTATTGACTTTATTATTGTTATATCAGAATGACTATATTGTTGGAAAATATATCAGCCTGGAAAAGCTAATAGAGCGAACAAAAGGCAGTTATTATGATGCTTTACAGGAAAGTTCGCAAGGATGGATGGAAGATGAGAACAATTACGAGCATTTTGTGAAATATATTTTGGGGATAATTACTGCGGCATATCGCGATTTTTTTGATAGAACAAAGATTGTTGAGGAAAAGAGAATACCTAAGCCAGATAGAATTGAAGAACTTATAAAGAATCACATAGGTACAATTACTAAGACTGATATTGTAAAAGCAGCGTCAGGAATAAGTACAACTACAGTACAGCGGACACTAACAGATTTGGTTAAGGCAGGGAAGATAATAAAGATTGGAAATGGCCGCTATACAAAGTATAAGTGGAACTGGGATAAGGAGATTTAGAAAATGATTACAGGCGAATTAAAAAATAAAATAGACAGTTTATGGGAGATTTTCTGGACGGGAGGTCTAACAAATCCGTTGGATGTAATTGAACAGATGACATATCTTATGTTCATTCACGATTTAGATGTGTCAGATAATACACATGCAAAAGAAAGTGCTATGCTTGGTCTTCCATATGAAAGTGTATTTGCCGAGAAAGTAAAAATTGGTGAGAGGACTATTGACGGAACACAACTTAAGTGGTCTGTTTTCAGGGACTATCCGGCTGATAGAATGTATTCTGTAGTGCAGGAAATGGTATTCCCGTTTATTAAGAATCTGCATGCTAATAAAGATAGTGCTTTTTCAAAATATATGGATGATGCAATTTTTAAGCTTCCTACACCACTAATGCTTTCCAAAGTTGTAGATGCAATGGATGATTTATATACACAGATGGCAAAACTGAATGATTCAGATGCCAGAGGAGATGTATATGAGTACCTTCTTTCAAAGCTGGCTACAGCAGGGGTAAATGGTCAGTTTAGGACGCCTCGTCATATCATTAAAATGATGGTAGAACTCATGGATCCTAAAGCTGATGATGTAATCTGCGATCCGAGCTGTGGTACAGCGGGATTTTTGGTGGAAGCAGGAGAGTATCTGTGGGCGAATAAGAAAGATGAAATCTTCTATGATAAAAAGAAAAAAGATCATTTTATGAATCATATGTTCCATGGTTATGATATGGATAGAACTATGCTTCGTATAGGAGCAATGAACATGATGAATCATAGAGTAGAAAGCCCATTTATTGAATACAGAGACAGTTTGTCCGATCAGAATCCAGATAAGGATAAATATTCTCTGATTCTTGCAAATCCACCTTTCAAGGGAAGCCTTGATGCAGATATTGTATCAGCAGATTTGTTAAAGGTGTGCAAAACAAAGAAAACAGAGCTTCTTTTTTTAGCATTGTTTGTTCGTATGCTTAAAGTCGGCGGTAGATGTGCCTGTATCGTTCCTGATGGAGTATTATTTGGTTCTTCCAAGGCTCATAAGGATATGCGAAAAGAAATTGTGGAAAATCAGAGACTCGAAGCAGTTATCTCAATGCCTTCTGGTGTGTTCAAACCATATGCTGGAGTATCGACCGCCATTCTGATATTTACAAAGACAGAGCATGGTGGAACAGACAATGTATGGTTCTATGATATGCAGGCAGATGGATTTAGCTTGGATGACAAGCGTTCTTCAATTGCGGATAATGATATTTCGGATATTATTGAAAGATTTCGCAATCGTGATGCTGAGTTAGATAGAAAACGTACAGATAAGTCATTCATGGTTCCCAAGCATGAAATCGTTGATAATGATTATGATCTTAGTATCAATAAGTATAAAGAAGTTGAGTATGTGCCTGTAGAGTATCCGCCTACATCTGAGATTATGGCTAATATTCGGGAGATTGAGATTGAGATTGGGAACGAGATGGAAGAGTTGGAGAAATTGTTAGGAGAATGAGATTATGGCAAAAGTAAGTAAACGGGGTGGATTTTCTGATAGAAATAAAATCAAACCGGAAAATACAGAGATTCAGTTAAAAGAGTTTGATAAGAGAACTAGAGTACAATTGCAAAATATGATTAGCCAGTTTTATAAGGAAATATATGGTGATGAATATTATGGTAGAGAAAACATACAGGAATTTTTAAGATATGTTATCGGAACCATTTATTCGGAACCTGTGGATACTAGTCGGACTTATTACGATGATACAGTTTTTAAGATGATTAATAAAACCATACAAGAGGACGATTATGATGATGTTTTGACTTTGATTGAAGCTATTATTCAATATTGGGAAGACTATCGGACTGATATGCAAAGAGTTATGTATTACAACACTTGTTTTGACCAATATCCGATTAAATCATTGTATCAAGCTGCTAATGATCTTTTTAAAGATGAGTATATAGGCTATCGGTTTGTGGATGATATAATTGTACCAATAAGTGATGAATATGAAGTCACAGAAGTAAATCAAGCGTTAGAAAACCCATATAGCCCGGTATATGAGCATATATCTAAGGCAAACAAATTACTAGCAGACAGAAGCAAACCTGATTATGAGAATTCTATCAAAGAAAGTATTAGTGCGGTTGAAGCATTATGTGAAATACTTACTGGAATAACGGGAAAAGAGGCTTCATTGGGGAAAATGTTAAAAAAATTAGAAGATAATGGTGTGGTAATTCATGCAGGATTGAAATCGGCTTTTAATATGCTTTATGGATATACATCGGATGCTAATGGAATAAGACATGCTGGCAATATTGGTGGACCATCATCAACATTTGAAGAAGCAAAATTTATGTTGGTGTCGTGTAGTGCTTTTGTGAATTATTTGATTGCAGTTAGTGCGAAATGATAGAATAGAAAGGAAGACAAATTCGGATTTGTTGGGATGATGTAGATGGCAAAATATAAATTAGATGAACTGTGTGAGTTCATAACAGATGGAACGCATCAGACTCCAGAGTATTGTGATGATGGTGTGATTTTTCTATCTTCTAAAGATGTTACCGAAAGGAAAATTAATTGGGACGATGTTCGGTATATCCCAGATGAGTTACATGAAAAATTGTACAAACGACTAAGTCCACGAAAAAATGATATTCTACTGGCTAAAAATGGAACAACAGGTGTTGCTGCTATTGTGGATAGAGACGAAATATTTGATGTATATGTGAGTTTGGCAGTATTAAGACCATTAGAAACAATCTATCCCAAATATCTTTTATATGCAATAAATAGTCCAGTTGCAAAACGCCAGTTTAATGCTGGATTAAAGGGCATTGGTGTGCCTAATTTACATTTGGGAGTTATCAGAGAAACTATTGTAAATGTCGCACAATGGGATGAACAAAAAAAAGTATGCGAGATATTGGATAGAGTAGCAAATCTAATAGAAAAAAGAAAAACCGAACTAGATATGTTAGACAACCTCATTAAAGCCCGATTTGTCGAACTCTTTGGTATGCCGGTCTCAAATACAAAAGGATGGTCAACAGAATCAATGGAAGATGTTGCACCTATTGTGAATTATAAGGGAGAGTTCCATGAAGAAGTATGGCTTCTTAACTTAGATATGGTTGAGGCTCAGACAGGTAGAATAATTGATTACTTGATAGTAACAGAGGATGAGGTAGGTAATTCAACCTGTACGTTTGATACAAGTAATGTACTGTATTCTAAACTTCGCCCTTATTTAAATAAAGTTGTAATACCAAATAGATGTGGGTATGCAACATCGGAATTGGTTCCGTTGCAGCCTGTTAATACTAAGATTAATCGAGAATATCTTGCTTTCATGCTTCGTAATGATGAGTTTGTGAATATGATAAATGAGAAAGTTGCTGGAGCAAAAATGCCAAGAGTTTCTATGAATGATTTTAGAAAATTTGATGTTCCAGTTCCACCAATAGAACTTCAAAACCAGTTCGCCGATTTTGTCCACCAAGTCGACAAATCAAAAGTTGCCGTGCAAAAAGCATTAGACGAAACACAAATGCTGTTTGACAGTTTGATGCAG